>CAYZVE010000014.1:0-15311 GCA_964481805.1 uncultured archaeon
GTTTGGCATAATTTATTTCGTTTGGGATGATGGAACTTAATTATGTCCCACATTCTCAGGAGGAAGAATACTTTAAATAGTGGTAATTCAAATGACAGCTGAAATTAAAATAAGTAACATAAGAAGGGTACCTATAGAATTTGAAGAACAAGTTAGAGGGATCTATAAAGAAATGACAAAATTATATGATTGTGACTTTGCCTTCCCTCAAATCTTGATGGCTGATATACAATTAACAACTGATCGATATACTCTTAGAGATATGGGTTTGAGTGTTGGAGGAAGGATGATTCTGAGTAGCTCTTTAGTTTTGGATAATAGAGATGATGGAGTTTATGTCAGTGCTCATGAGCTTTCTGAAAAACTTTTTGGCAATCAAATAGAGTCTGATGGAATCGTAGGCAGAAAAAGATTCGAAGATCTTCAAAGTATGAAATCGGCTGTGAGAACATTAGAATGTACAGGAGATATTAAAAAGGATGATTACATGAGACTACTAGAAATGTATAGAGATTGTATTTATTCTGAAGTATTCAGAGAAGGTTCCGCAGAGGCGATCACACTTCACACACTTTCTAGTATGAATCCCTATAAAGTTCTTGCTTCTGATAAAAGACAAAAAGTAGTTTCAGGACATAGAAGTGTGTTGGCACACAAAGTATTTGGTAATCGTAATATTTTCTCTTCATTAGATGGATTAATACAAGATGTTGAAACAATGATCACTGATGATAATGTCCAAAGTTACATGCCTCAAATGAATCAACAGATAGGTTTGATAGAAGGGAATATACCTGTCATGCGGACAGTTCAAACAGAATATGGTTTTGTTCTGGCAGATAGAATTTTTGGTGAATATGGATCAAAAGAGTTAATGGTTGTTGCTGATTTGTTCCCACCCAATAAAGCTATTTATTTTGAGGGGGTCGATACTTTTTTAGATGAATTTGGAGAAAGAATTGATAAGGCAATTGAAAATAAAAAGGTGTAAATGATGGGGAGACCTAGAACCATGAGAGACATCTGGAGTGAACAAAGGAGACAAAGTAACGGAGATTTATCAGAACTTGCCAGAAGATTAGCCAAACTTCAGCAAAGATTATCAGAGACATCTGATGGTAGACACGGTAGTGAGTACGCAGATAGACATGATACAGGTAATATTTCAATAGGTGATTTAGGTCGACCTATTAGATCAGATCACAGACAGTCATCTGAACCTCGTTATAGAGTTATTTCTCCTAGAAGACAAAAAGAAAAAGTATTGCCCTATGAACCAGAAACACAGATATCATGTGAAGAACTTGAGAGTCATGAAAATCCTGATGGCCTTTTAATGATATTACGGATTATAGGCATATCCATGATCCCGAGTTCGAAATTTATAAGAAGTAATAATGATTATGGTGAAGGAAATGTTGTTTTTTGGACATCAGCATCACCTCACAACATAATATTAGCTACGTTATACGATATTTTTGAACTTACAGTTCTAGAAAAAGGACAGCGATACATGAAGGATAGAGGCGTTTATTCCAAAGAAGAGTACATTGAAAGTTTGGGAAAACTATATGATCCCATGACTATGAGTCCCTCAACTTCTGCTGATGGAAGGATGATTCTTGTAAGGTATGGTTTATGTCATAATGAGAAATAGGAAAAGGTGTTGCTATGAGAGTTTCCCAAAATTATGATGCTATACACGAGTTTCAATTGCTTATTAAACAACTAGTAGTTAATGGAAGAACATCTGAAGGATTAGAACTACTTCAGAAAGTTTACGAAATAGTTACAGAAGATGACCCGATAAAACCTGAACATACTGGAAATTTAGATGGAGACATAGAAAGCTATACTGGTCGAGTTCAAGAAAGACAAGAAAAAATTGATGCAGAACTTTATGAATTAATGAGAAATTACAGAAATTGAAAGATAATTATCAAGCATTTTCACACCAACACATCTTAACACTAAAGTATCAAAGTGACATAGTGATTTATCACTATTCTAAAAATTCTACATCGTCAATAATCCCATCAGAGTCAATATCTATTCCGCGAACAACTCTTGCAATAATATTGTTATTTACAGAATTTCCTTTTGAGGTCTCTTTTGGATATTTACTCACGCCGAGAGTTGCAGCCATAGATCCAGTAAAACCCTTTCCTGCAAGTAAAAGTATTTCCTTTTCTTCTGAAAATGGGTTTTTAATCCTGGCTATTATACCACAATATTTCTCCCTGTAAATATTCTTTGTTAAAGTCGAGACAATCACCCAATCTTTGAATTCTTCAGAATAGTCAAAGTAAATTGGAAATTCTTTATTGATCTTATCTGTAATTATATTAGTCTTCGGCCCGCCAAGAATAATCATATTTTTTTTCATATTATCTTTTGTGATTTGTGTATCTAACTTGTAGAACGGAATTTTGAAATCATTTACATATTGGCCGAGGAACATTGATAAATTAATTCCGCAATATCCATCTGAAGCAGGGCTCTTATATTTGCCATGCGGATCAGGGCTTCCAATAACTATTATAGAATTCAGCTTTCCATCCTCAACAAATGGTTTAAGGAATTTTATTTCTGATGCTCTAGTTTTTTTGTCAACTACGGTCCCATCATCGAATAATTTATACGCTATAACAGGGGAAACAACCGAATAAATCTTTGCAGTTGCGCCAACCCTTTCTTCTAATCTTTCTAATCTAATCAAACCAAATTTTTCAAGATTTCTTATATGATAATAGATTTTTTGTTCATGCTGTTTTAATCTTCTGGAAATATCCATTGGGCAAGCTGGCTCTTTCCCTAATTCTTGAAGTATTTGCTGGACTAATTTATTGTTAAGAACAGCTATGGCTTGTGGATTTTTTGCTAAAAAAGTTGGATATGCCTTCTGGCCGTCTTTAGTTTCTTCAATTAAAAATTTCATGTATTATAATTAGAATTTTAATATTAAAATACTTTTTTTATACGTTTGAATTCCTTTAACCTTATTTTTTACCCTTAGAAAAAGAGGGTTTAAGATGCCTTTTAGGTTTGTTTTTAATAGGAAAAAGACCAATAATATTATCAAGAGAAAAAAAGGAGATAAAACCCACAGAGTTGTCTGATAATTTTACATCTCCTTCTCTATGTGAAAATTTTGGTTGCCAAACCTCCTTTTTTATTTTTTAGAACTGTATCTTTATCAAAATAATAACAGTAGAATAATCAACCTAGGATTATTAACAATGTTCCTGCTGCTAATAACAAAGTTCCCAAAGCAATTTTCAATGTAAACTTTTCCCCAAGAAATAATGCAGCGAATATTATTATTAAAACTACACTCATCTTATCGATGGGGGCAACTTGTGAAGCTTTACCTAGTTTTAAAGCAATAAAATAAAAAATCCAAGACAAAGCCCCAGCAATTCCAGCGAAGATAATATAAAAAACAGATTTCTTATCTAACGCCGAGAGTTCAGGGAATTTCTTTGTAAATAAAAGAACTAACACCATGAAAATAAACATAACAACTGATCTTACGCCAGTTGCTAAAGTTGGGTCTATGTTTTTCAATCCAATTTTACTCAGGATTGATACCATTGCTACAAACACAGCGGACAATATTGCAAATATCAGCCATTGGATTTTAATCACAATCAATTTATTATAAGATTAAAATAAATAGGATTTACATAATTTCAGGGGTATCTATTCCCAGAAGATTCAATGAATTCTTTAATGTTATTTTGAATGCCTTAACCAAGGTCAACCTAAAATTTTTTGTTTGTTCATGTTCTGCTTGCAATACAGGGCAAGAATGATAGAATATATTAAATATTTCTGCAAGATCATAGCTATAGTTAGCTATAAGATTTGGTTTATATTCCTTTGCCGATTTTTCAACTGTATCCGGAAATTGCATTATTTTTTTTATCAGCATATTTTCTTTTTTTGATGATTCATTTGTTTGGAATGCTTCCTTGAACTTTCCTGATTTTTGCAAGATTTTATTCGCTCTTACATAAGCATATTGCAAATAAGGCCCGGTATTGCCTTCAAAATTTATAGTTTCTTTTATATCAAAAATAATGTCTTTGAATGCATCTATTTTTAGTATTCCATACTTTATTGCCCCTAGAGCAATTTTTTCAGCAATATCATATTTTTTCTTTTCATCTAATTCAGGGTTTCTTTCTTCAATTTCTTTTTTTACAAGTTCATGAACCTTGTTCATCAAATCATCGGCTAAAATAACTTTACCTTCCCTTGAAGACATTTTTCCTTCGGGAAGTGATATCATTCCATATCCTAGGTGGTAGCATTTTTCTTTTTTTACAATCCCTATCAGGTCGAATATATGAAAAAGCTGCTGAAAATAAAGTTTTTGGCCTCCTCCAACTACCCAAATCAATTTAGCATTTGGGTAATCCTTGACTTTTTTTTCAGTTAATGCAAGATCGGCAGTTGGATACAAACTAGTTCCGTCACTTCTAATAACGACCAATCCAGGAAGTTTATATTCATCCAAATTTGCAACAATAGTTTCTTGGTCGGATTTGAAAAAAACATTATTTTTTATGTTTTCAAAAACGATTTCTTTGCCCTTTTTGTAGATTTCACTTTCATGATAATATTTTTCAAAAATACAGCCTTGCCTTTTGTAAGTTTCATCCCAGCCTTGATATACCCAGGAGTTCATTTTTTTCCATAGAGCCCTTACTTTTGGGTTTTCGTTTTCCCATTCCTGAAGCAGTTCCCTGTTTTGGTTATCACATTCTTTATTTTCTTCTATCAGATTAGAACCTTTCACGTAATAATCCATCACAAAATAATCGGATTTTTTATCAACATCTTCTGGTGTCAGCCATTCTTCTTGATCATGAGACCATTCGTCCAATAATTTTTTCCAATTTTTGATTTCATCTGAGCTATTTTTTTTCCCGAATTGAAGATAACCCCACAAACTTTTACAGATATGAATGCCCCTGTCATTAATCCAGTTGGTAGGATGCGTTTTGAACCCAGAAAAATCAAAAATATTTTTAATGCTCATGCCGATGATGTTGTTTCTTATGTGACCTATATGTTGGGGTTTGTTTGGATTTGGGGCTGAATATTCTATTAAGACTTGTTGTCTTTTGCCAAAATCACCAGATCCATATTTTTCATTTTCCTTCAGGGCTGTTTTCAATAATTTTTTTCCGAGTTTTTTATAATTTAAAAAGAAATTAATATATCCGCCCTTAGTTTCTATTTTTTTTATTAACGAATCTTTTGGTAATTTTATTTTTTCTGCAATTTCTTCTGATATTTTTACAGGAGATTTTCCAAGTTTCTTCGCAAGTGAGAATGATATGTTTGTTGCGATATCACCCATTTTTGGATCAGGAGGTGTTTCTATCGTCTCAATAATTATATCACATTCGAGTAATTCAGATTGTTTAAGTAATTTCTCTATTTCTTGTTTGATCTGATTCATCAAATTCATTCTTAAAACCTTATTAATTATCGGTTTCCAAAACATTAAAGATTAACAATTTAAATATTCCTATCCAATATTTCTGTAATGTCAAAAAGAGAAAATCCTTAAAAAACTAGTTCTGGAATTGTTTAGTCGATTTGGTCTCTAAAATTAAAGGTGATTTTATGGCAAAAGTTAAAGATTTTCAATGGAAAAAAGGAACAAAAGTTTCTGATTTAGTCATGGATCTGGGAAGTTCAGGATTTCAGGGAATTGAACTGAAAAAAGCGACTGATTGCTTTGTTAAAATGAAAAAAGAAGGAGCAAAAATTTACCTAACGTTCACATCGAATATGGTTACTTCTGGATTAAGGGGATTTTTTGCCCAAATTGTAAAATTGGGAATGGCTGATATAGTTATCACAACAGTTGGCAGCATAGAAGAAGATATAATGAAAACAATAGGCGAGGATTTTTATATTGGAAAATATTCGAGTGATGATGTTGCTTTGCATGAAAGGGGAACAAACAGGGTTGGAAATATTTTAATTAAAAACGAAAGTTATGAAAAATTTGAATCATGGGCAAATGGTTTTTTGAAAAAACTTTATGAAAAAAAGGAAAGATGGCCTGTAGCTGAAATGTTGAAGGAAATGGGACTTTTATTGAACGATGAGAACTCAATACTTTATCAGTGTGCTAAAAAAAATGTGCCACTATTTTGTCCTGCAATTACTGATGGTGCCTTTGGGTTTCATTTATTTTTATTTCAACAGGATCATCCGGATTTTGTAATTGATGTTGTAAAAGATTTTTCCACATTAATTTATAGCTCAAGCCATGATGACAAAAAAGGAATAATTGCTTTGGGGGGAGGCGTTTCTAAGCATCATGCAATTCTTGGAAGCTTGTTGAATGGAGGGGCTGAATATGCTGTATATATGACAACTGCTCATCAACACTCTGGAAGCTTAAGTGGAGCAACAACCCAAGAAGCAAAAAGCTGGGGAAAAATTAAGGATGATGCAGATGCAGTTACTGTTATAGGCGATGCCAGTGTTTTCTTCCCAATGGCCATGTTTGCGGCATTGGATATTTTATCAGAAGAAGGTGTTATTGGTGACTAAGTTTATTGTAAGCAAAGCAAAAATTTTGGAGCAGTATAAGAAATTGAAGCAGTTAGGAGTGGATGTATCTTACAGTGTCAAAACTTTCCCGGAAATATCATGGGTTTTGGAGGAAAATACAGATTCATTTTTTAGTTCACACAATATTGAAACTTTGAGTTTTGTTAAGGATATGTCGAGAGTTTGGTTTTTTGCCCAAGCATGGAATCATGAATTATTGAATGAATTGTTTAAAAAAAATATAAGAAATTTTGTTGTTGACAATGAAACGGATTTGGAAATTTTGCTGAAATATGTTGAGAAAAAAAGTACTAAAATAAACCTACTTATCCGGATGAGGTTAAAAGAAAATACAATCTATACGGGGAAATATTTTGTTTTTGGGATGTTTTCCAATCAAATAAACAGGCTAATACCAGAACTTAGGAAAAACAAAAAAATTGATAAGCTGGGAATACACTTTCATAGGAAAACCCAAAATACAAGCGAGTGGTCAATTAAAGAAGAAATATCTCAAATAATAAAAAAAGAAACTCTTGAAAAAATTGATTTATTCAATATAGGTGGAGGATTACCGGTAGAATATAAGAATACAACTGATAGAAACTTACCACAAATTTTTGAAAGAATTACAGAATTTAAAGATTGGTTGAAAAAAAATTACAATGTTAAAACGATAATAGAACCTGGAAGATTTATATCGGCACCTGCAACAAAACTGGAAACTGAGATATTGGCGATTTATGAAAACAATGTAATAGTTGACGTTTCTGTTTACAATTCTTCTATGGACACAATAATTGTTCCGATAAAACTGCTTATTGAAGGTGAGAATGATGATGGCAACGAGTATTTGATTAAAGGATGTACCCCCTGTTCCATGGATATATTCAGATATAAAGTTAAACTTAAAGATCCTAAGGTTGGAGATAAAATAATCTTCTTGAATGCCGGTGCTTACAATTTTACAACCAGTTTTTGCAATTTACCTAAGCTCCCAATTAAGTTTGTTGATTAGTAAGATTATAATTCTATGGTCCTATTTATTATATCTATGTTATCTGAAATTCAAATAGCATTAATTTCTGGTCTTTTTTCAATGATAGGTTGGGGTTTATCTGACTTTTTTGTAAAGAAAACCGTTGGAAAAATTGGAAACTTAAGAACTTTATTATGGTCTCAAATGTTTGCTTTGATACCAATGTTCATTTATCTAATTTCTAATTTCGAAATACCAAAATTTAGTTTCAATATATTTCTTTACCTTTTATTTTTCGGTATTTTTGATGCCATAATATTTTTATTATTTTATCGCGGATTAGATAAAGGAAAAGTCAGTGTGATAAGCCCGATTTTTTCATGTTATGCTGCTGTTTCAGTCTTGGTTTCTATAATAATTTTTCATGAAGCTGTAACTTATACGATACTTTTAGGTCTCGGAATAATATTTATAGGTCTTATTTTGGCATCTTTTGATTACAATGATTTAAAAAAAATAGACTTTGAGTTGAAAAATATAAGCAAAGGTGTACCGGAAACTTTGATAGCACTTGTTCTTTGTGGTTTATATCTTCCATTTTGGGACAAATTTTTAGAAAATCCTGGTTGGGCTGCTTTTGTTATGATAGACAAAATTATTCTTATTTTAACTTTGATTGTAATCTTTTCAATAAAGAGATCAAAAATTAAATTTGAGAGTAAAGGAATTTGGAAATGGCTGTTCATAGTTGGTGTTTTTGATTCAATAGCAGTCCTTTCTTTATCATTAGGTTTTAAATTAACCAGATATACAAGTATCATATTAGTAATGTCAGCAGCATCCCCAGTTCTTGTTGTCTTACTGGCTAGAATATTTCTGAAAGAGAAATTGTCTCTTACCCAAAAATTGGGTATTATTTTTGTGTTAACTGGAATGATCATAATTTCATTTTAATAGTTTCTTTTCATGATTCATTACAACATTACTCTTCCCAAAGATACCTATACTTTCATTGTTATTTGATAATAGACACTTAAACAGAAGGTTAATTTGGGAAATGAAAACAACATTCAAGTTTAGGTTATATCCAAACAGAGAACAGGAACAAAGACTATTGTTCACTTTGGATAAATGTAGGTTCACATACAATCAACTTCTCGACTTCTTGAACAAATCAAAGAAGATAGACAAAAACAAGACACAACATTATATTTTGAAACTAAAAAAAGAGAATGAAGATTTGAATGAAGTCTATTCAAAAGTTCTCCAATATGAAAATTGTAGATTATTTTCTAATCTAAAAGGATTATCTCAATCAAAGAAGAATGGCAGAAAAGTTGGCAGGTTGAGGTTCAAAGGGAAGGGTTGGTTCAAGACCTTTTCTTATAATCAAAGTGAATTTAGTATTTCTAATGAAGGAAAAAGATATACAACCCTTCACTTATCAAAAATAGGAGAGATAAGAATGAGGATAGGAAGAAAGCAGAACAGACCAAAAGGAGAAATCAAACAAATTACAATCAAGAAGACCAAGACAAACAAGTGGTTTGCTATGATTATTTCTAATGAAAAACTCAAGAAGTTGAAAAAAACCCATAAAAAAGTTGGCATAGATATGGGATTGGAAAATTATGCCTATGATAGTGATGGAAATCATTTTGATAGCCCTGAATATTTGAGAGAAAGTGAGGATAGGTTGAAGTGGTATCACAAAGAACTTTCAAGAAAAAAGAAAGGTTCTAACAATAGAGAAAAGGCGAAGTTAAGATTGTCAAAAGTCTATGAACATACTCAAAATCAAAGGTTGGATTTCTGCCATAAACTTTCTCATTATTATGTCAAAAATTATGATTTCATAGCATTGAAAGACTTACAAATTCCAAATATGGTTCAAAACCATCATTTGTCAAAATCAATACTTGATGCTTCATGGTCAATATTCACAGGAATGGTATCTTATAAGGTTGAAAGAACTGGTAAGAAAAGAGCTCTTGTGAATCCAAATGGAACAACACAACATTGTTCAAAGTGTGGAAGATTAGTCCCTAAAACATTATCACAAAGATGGCATATATGCCCTTTTTGTGGACTAAAAATACATAGGGACTACAACTCGGCTAAATTGATACTCAAACTTGGGATAGGGAAGGAACTTCCCCAATATACGCCTGTGGAGATTAGGCCTCTACTCGGCAACGAGCAAGCCATGGTCGGAGAAGCAGGAAGCCACCTTCGATAGATGTGGTAGTTCACGCCCTTATTTCGACAACATCTTTATCAGCAAGAACATAATCCAGCCCAACAGTAGCCCCGCCAAATTTAACAGATTTTCCCCAGATTTTAGCATAACGGAAATGTTTAAGGAAATTTTTATGAACTTCTTTTACAACACCTTCAACTGTTGCTCCCTTCTTAAAAATTATTGGCTTATTTTCTTTTTTCTTGCCGGGTGTTTTTGTGTATATTCTTATTTTTTCTAAGTTTTCCCAAATCAGGGTTTTCAATTTTTCAGTATCAAGACCCTGTTTAGTAGTTATATACAATTTCTTAGTTTTTATCATTCTTTTTTTAAGAATTTCATCCAATTCTGCTTTTTGTTTTATCAGACTTTTATTGACATCAAGAAGAATTAATATCAAATCTGCATTGTATGCTATACTTAATGATCCAGAATCAAAAGTAGATGGTATTTCTATTATTTGAATGAAAACATCTTCATACAACATCATTCCATATTGGGGTTTGGTTGTAGTATATTCATATGAGGCTATTTCCACATCTACATTTGTTAATTCTTTCAACAATGTACTTTTACCTGAGTTTGTTAATCCGATTAAACATATTTGCCCAGCCCCTTCTTTTTTGATTGCCCATTTGGGTTTTGTCCCAGTTTTCTTAGGTTTTGTTTCTTTTAATTTTGCAAGTTTTTTTCTTAGTTGAGCATGAACATTCTCGCTCGATTTGTGTTTTGGAAGTAGCCTTATCATCTCTTCCAAATAAAGAATTTTCTCTTCCTTAGTCTTTGCACTTGTAAACTTCTCTTCAGCCTTATAATATTCTATTGAAGCATTAACTGGCATCTTCATCCCCTTTGAATAGTTTACATGCTGTAATATGGCTGCAATCTTTAAGTTTTAAAGCATAAAATCTACAATCACAACTCCATGAGTTTTTTGCCTTGTCATACATAACTTGGTGGTTTTCTTCATCGTTAAGGATAGTGAAATGAATTCTTTTTGGCGTGTCTATATCTTTCATTACTTTTTCGTTTTTAAACAACCAATAACCCTTTCGTCTAGTCTTCCATGAAATATCTTCCATACACAATATTTAAAGATAGAAAGATTTAATTTTGTCAATGAAGTTGACTTTGCTTATAATACTAATAAATTTTCTAGTATTTTTTATTAGTTTATCTAATCCAGTTTTTTTTATAGAAAATTATGGTTTTAGCCCGTCAAGATTTCTATCAGGAAATTATGAAATTATAGTGACATCAATCTTTCTTCATGCAAATTTCCTTCACTTGTTGTTTAACATGATATCTTTGTTTTTTTTGGGAGCTGCACTCGAAAAGAAAATAAACGGATTAAAATATATTTTCATCTATTTTTTAACTGGTATTTTTGGAAATCTAGCTATGTGTATACCTTTTCTTTATAATCTAAATACAATTGGAATTGGCGCTTCTGGATCTATATCAGGTTTGGTTGGACTTGGAACATTCTTATACCCAGGACAGTTGGTTGTATTCCAAACTATTATTCCATTGCCTTTTGTTGTTGTGGGAGCTCTTTATTTCTTGACAACTTCTATGAACCTTTTTATTCCATCAAATATTGCTTATCCCGTTCATTTTATTAGCTTAATTTCAGGGTCGCTTTTTGGCATATTTTTTTCCAAAAGTAAAAAAAAGAAAAATATTTTAATATTTATTTTGGTATTGTTGTTAATCACATTGCTGCCATATATATTGAGGTTGATAATTTGGGTAATATAGATGAAATTGTTAAGAAGCTAAAAAAACTGAATGCCAAGAAAATTTTTATTCAGTATCCAGAAGGCCTTAAATTAAAAATAATTGACATTTCTAAAAAACTTGAAAAAGAAGGGTTTGAAGTTATTATTTGTCTAGAACCTTGTTACGGGAGCTGTGACCTAAGGGACCATGAAGCGAAGTTGATGGATTGTGATACCATTCTTCATATAGGCCATTCTGAATTTGGGTTAGAATCTGAATTACCAGTGGTTTATTGGGAATATGAAATAGATATTGATCCGATTCCTGTGTTAGAGAAAGAATTTCATAAATTGAAACCATATAAAAAAATAGGGTTGGTCACAAGCGTGCAGTTTGTTAAGGCGATGAATTCAGTCAAGGAATATCTTGAAAAAAATGGCAAAGAAGTTTTTATGCACAAAACTCTTAAATATCCCGGCCAGATTTTAGGGTGTTGCACTTCTTCAGCTGAGGCTATTGAAAACAAAGTCGATTGTTTTCTTTATGTTGGTGCTGGAAGGTTTCATCCAATTGGTGTTGCAATAAAAGTTGACAAGCCGGTATTCAGTTTAGATTTAGAAAAAAATGAAATAATTGATTTAGAAAAAGAAAAAATGAAATATCTCAAGAAAAAAGCATGGCATGACAGCCAATTAGAAGATGCAAAAAATGTTGGGATATTAATTTCTTGGAAAAAAGGCCAGAACAGGACAGAAGAAGCAGAAAAAATGAAAAAAAAATTAGAAAAAATGGGAAAAAATGTTGCTATTTTAGCTTTTGATAGAGTGACCAAAGAAAAACTTGAAGGTCTTAAATTTGATGTTTTAGTTAATATGATTTGCCCAAGGTTTGATGATATAGATGTTGCCTAAAAAACAATTAGCAATAGTGCTTTCTCAGCTTAATTCCAACCCTAACCCTAGCCCAGATTTGGAACAATACGAAATACCAGGGGAGCTTGCAGCAGAGATAATTAACTTAGCGTCAGTTTCCGGAGATATTAAAGGCAAAACTATTCTTGATCTGGGTTGTGGGACAGGTAGATTGGCAATAGGCTCAGCTTTATTGGAGGCAAAAAAAGTTATAGGATTAGACATAGATAAAGATGTTCTTGAAACTGCAAAAGAAAATGTCAAAATTGCAGAGCAATTAACTGAAAAAAAAGTTAAGAACAAGATACAACTTGTATACTCGGATGTTAAGGATTATATCGGCCAAGTAGATACAGTCATTCAAAACCCTCCCTTTGGAATACAGAAAGAACATGCAGATAGGATTTTTCTTGAAAAAGCATTAGAATGTGGCAATGTCATTTATTCGTTGCACAGGTCTTATTCAAAATCAAGAGTTTTTTTGACTAAATATATAGAAAAGCATGGCTGGAAAGTTGAAAATATTATTAAATACAATTTTCGCCTTCCTCATACATTTAAATTTCATAAAAAATTAGCTGTTAGCTTTGATGTGGATTTGTATGTCATTAGAAAGAAAGTTTAACCCCTTCTCATCGCTTCTATTACGTTACTTACTCTAAAACCAAAAATATTCTTAAGGAAATCTAGTATTCTCTGAAGCAGGTTATAAGTACTTACACACTTACTATCAGAACAATCATTGCTTTTGCATTCATAATCATTCATACAAAACTCTTCCATTTCTTCCTGTGGTTTTATTGTTCTATCAATGTCACAATATGAGGGAGCGTTATCTAACTTAACTCTAGTTCCGAATGGTATACAGGAATCTTCAAACCAACAACCATTTTCACATCTAGAAGAAACTATAGTTGTTGTAGGAATTATTTCACCTTCACAATAAACTGTTTGCTTTACGGCGTTAACCGGTGAAACCGCAAGAACTACATTTGACCCAGAATATACATCCTGACTTTTGGCAGTAGTACTTGTTTGTGGTTTTAAAGGTAAATCAGGAATATAGGTGAATTTACTTTCAATATTATTCACAAAAAATTTCAAATCACCCTGAACAATATTTTTATTACCGTTGTTTGAAATGACTAAATTAATTTGACCATTAGGACAGTATCTAAATCTATGAAGCTGATTATTGTTATATCTTTTAACCCAACCTTATTAAAATCTATATAAGCCCAAGAAAAATTTCCGTCAAAATTATAATCTCTTGTTTGTTTAACTATCGCGGCACCATTTTCATAAAAATTTATTTCAAGGGAAATAGAGTCATAATAATAAGATTTTGAAAGTACTATTGGTATCAGCAGAAAGATCATTAAAAAAATCAAAATTTTCGGTTTCATATAAATTATTTTGGATTATAAATTATTAAAAATAGCGAAAAAATAGTCCTAATATAATTTTAGTCGTTATAATTATACAGAAATTCTTTGATAGTAATTATTTAACATTCCTAAATCCGTCTATACTTTTTAGTTTCTTGAATAAAGAATTCACAACATTATTTACTTCTTCAACTTTTCTTGTACCAGTGCAGATGACCTTTCCAGAACCGAACAATAGAAATGTAGCCTTAGGGTCTTTCATTCTATATATTACACCCGGAAATTGAGCAGGTTCGTACTCAGAATTTTCTACTTCAAGCGCAATTTTATCCAAATCCAATTTTGCTGGTATTTGAGCTGAAGCAACAATGTTCTGAACTTCAATTTCATATTTTTTAGGATCTGCAATCCCGCTTTCTCTCAATACTTTAACAACCTTTTTAATGGTTATATTAACATCTTCAATGCTTCTTGCCCCAGTACACACAACCTTACCAGATGAGAATATCAATGTTGCTGCTTTCGGGTCTTTTATCCTATAAACTAAACCAGGAAACTGTTCAGGCTCGTATTCCGTTCCTTCCAGATGCTCAGTCATTTTCTCCAAAGGTATTCTTACACCTAAATGGGCTGTAGCAACTATATTTACGATTTCAATATTAAAATTTACCATTATCTCACTTTACTTTTACATATCATATTATTTAAAAGATATATTCATGATGGCTTACATACAAAAGGAGTTTTTATGGGTTTTAGAGAAAATTAGTAAGAAAAATGTTTTAATTATTCTCAACTATTAAAATAATAATCAATGCTAAAGCATACTAAGCGTTCAAATTTTATCTCTTTTGCTAATAAATATTTCCTTGAAGAGTGTTCTATGTTTTTTCAGAAAAATATCAGAAATATTTTTTCAAAGTTCTCGTATACATCTTTTCTGTGTTTAATAGATAAAATCAATATTTTTTTGTTATTTTTGTCGATTTCATATATAGCCCTATAGTTCCCGATTCTCAAGCTCCAAAAATTTGAATATTTTAGTGGTTTACCCAATTCAGGAGTATTTTCAAGCTTCTTTAATCTCTCTTTTATTCGTTCTTTTATAGGTTTGTCCAATTTATTGAGTTCCCTCAAAGATTTATCTAGAAAAAATATCTTAAACATCACAAATCATCTAATGGGATTAGTTTATCAGGATGTTTTTTAGCTTCCTCGCTTCTTTCAACTAACATCTGATAGAATTTCCTAGTTTTTTGGCTTTCCATGTAAATCATTACAATCCCTTTCACCGCATCGCTTCTACTTTTAAAACTACCTGTCTCAACCAATTTATCTATCTCTTTAACAGCCTCTTCAGGCATTCTCAATTGAACTTGTACCATAAAATCACTGTAAACAGTTATGTTTACAAATATTTAAATTTATCATCCTTTCATTTTTTCAAAAAATAACAGAAATTAGGATTATTTTAACTCAACCAATTAAAC
>CAYZVE010000015.1:0-14369 GCA_964481805.1 uncultured archaeon
AATTCCTGTTCTATTCGTCCGAATACTTGGAGGACTTGATTTTTAGTGCAACGATGCCGAAGGCAAAAAATCAAAGTAATTTCAGGGGCGTATTCAATCAGGCGAACACAGTGAGCCATCAAGAATAATTATCAAGGGGCAATTTTCGTCGTTCGTCGTTTCGTAGGGGGGAATTCCGTTTGTTTCTGGTTGGCGAACACCTATTTGGTTGGATCGCTCATTTTCCCCATAAATAGAATATTTCCTGTTTCTTTTTCCTGAATTATAAATATAAATGGATGGTCTGCTTTAAACATATTTGAGAATGCAGCTGATTCTTCTGCCATTATTACTGCGGTTGCGGCAGCGGCTTCTGTTCCTTCTTCATTGACTTCAATAAATGCCTGATGGATTACATTATCAATAAATAAATCTTGACTTCCAGTCATTCCAGAGAAGTCTGCCGCCATAGAAAAAGCAGTAGGCATACCCATTGCTTTCAAATCTTCCTTCATGAAATACTTTGTTTCAAATTTGAATTTAGGCAGATATACATCAATTTTTGTTTCTTGAATTGAATTCTTCCATTCATTTAATTTTTGAATAGTGAGTGATTGTTCAAATTCTTCTAAAGTGCCTTCTCTTGGTAAAAGCACAAGCATAGATAATTCTTCACCTTTGTAGGGCATTTCAAGAATTTGTAAATTTTCTGTTTCTGCATAATTGAATTTTGCCTTTTCTCCTATAAGAGTCATCATTTGTGCTTTTACAGATTGAGTTGGAGTAATCTTAAATTCTGCTTCTTTTGTTTTACTTTTATCGAATTGTAATACCCACTCTCCTTTGAAATAAATTGCATTGGTTAAAACCAATCTTGTGTCTGATTTTATAACCGGGGGACTTTTAGGTAAAAGTTCTTTGATTTTATCATTGGTTTGTTGTTCAATAAAACTATTGATAGTCTGCCTTGATTTTTCTGGTTCTTGCTTAAAATCAAGGTTCGCAACTTTCCCACCATAATATTGCTCTACTCTTGAAAAATATTCTTCAAGAAATTGATAATCATACTGAGCCCATAAAGCATTTCCAGTCATTAGTTTGTAGGGCTTATCTTTTTTGTTGATATTATTATAAATGGCGGCAGAATTTGGTCTCAGTATATCCGACTCAGGAAAATGAAAAACAGATTTCATTTCATTCGCAGTTTGTCCTTTTGCTCCTTCATAAGTCATTGATAAAGCTGTTGAAATGCTATAAGGAGAAAAAAAGATATTTGCATCTTTGTATTTTGGATCATCTTTATATTTTGAATAAAGGTCAAAAGCAAATTGATTATTAGCATTTACAACTTGTTGAATTCCACTTTGCGTTGAGCCTGTGTCATCTGTTTGTGGTGGTTGATCTGGTTGATAAGGAAAAAGAAACAACACTGCTGTAGCAGTTACTATTGCCACCATTAAGAGTGCTATTGCGATTGTTAATATTTTTTTGTTCATATAATGAGTTAAGATATAATTAGTATATAAATGTTGTTTTAGCTTCAAATTGGTTTGAAGTGAGCCAGCCAAATTATATAATTTCTTGCGAAGCAAGGCACTCTGTCCGTAGGACTCGGAATACCCCCCTCGTCGTTTCGTTTTTAGAAAATTGCCCCCTTCGTTAGCCCCTGAAATTATTGAATAGAACGTATGCGATTAAGAGAAGTTTTTGGCGTAGACAAAAATTTGGACGAAGAAACCTGCAAGGTTTCGTAGTCTTTTAATCGCTGTTATATTCGCCTGACGATAGGAAGGATTGATTTTTAGTACAACGATGCCGAAGGCAAAAAATCAAAGTCGTCGTGTCTATAGTTTTTTATGAGGGTTTCCGCCGCCGTTTTTTGCTTCTTTTTTCTGAAAAAAGAAGAAGGGGGATTTCCGTTGTTTTTGGTTCTTTTTCTGAAAAAGAAGGTTTTAGAAAGAGGGCGTCGTAAGATTTATAAATAAGTTACATTTAAGCTTATATATACATAAATGGGTTGGTGAATATGGCAAAAAGAACAGTATCATTAAGTGTTGAAGAAGAAGTTTACGAAGAATATAGAAGATACTGCGAACAAAAAGGCATCATTTTATCAAAGCAGTTTGAAAATTTCATGGTTGAAGAATTAAAGAAGAAAGGGCGGGAAAAGTAAATGACAGATTCAGATAAAAAAATCAAAGAAATCTTGAAACAGTATAAGGAATATCTTAAGACAGATGAGGCTAAAGAGCACCTCCAGACCATGGAGAAAGAAAAGCGAGAAGTTCAAGAATTGATGGATAAACTTTCTCAATTAGATAGAAAAAACCCTGAATTTACTGAATTGGTTTTGTACGGTTTACTTCCCTACTCCAATACTAAAGTTGCAAAAAGAGTAAGTTTATTTCCTGCTTTTATGAATATTAGGATTTTCTTTAAAGAGTATAACTATTCTGATGCTGAATGGAATTTAATCGCTAATAGAATTTATGATTTGTGTCTCAAATTCAAAGAAAACCCAAAAATATTATCAGAATTAATTGATGATTTTACAAAAGATAAATACAGTAGAAGATTACAATGCGGTTCAATAACCCCCATACTCTTTTGTGTCAATGAGAATTATCCTATTGTCAATAACAGAGCAATAAGGACATTCAGAAGCATAAAACTGATTTTAGGAGAAAAAGAAAAATTATCTCAGAAATTAAGCGATTATCCAGACAACATTAAAAAAATAGATAGATTAGTTGAACAATTAGGTTTAGAAATTTTGAAAGACCATAATTACCAAGATTTATTCTTATATTGGTATGATTCTGAAATATTGAGCGAGGAAAGAAGAGCAGTTAAAAAAGAAGCTGAAGAAGGTGAAACCGAGACTGAAACGGAAGAAGAAGTAAAAAAGGAAGTAGTAGATATTAAAAGATTTTTAGAACAGATTAATATTGAAAAAGGATTTGACATTACGCCACATTCTTTAGGTGATCCTCAAAGAATAAAGATTAATCAGATTATCAATTTAAGTTCTAAAGCAAGATGGGTTTTGCCCCACTTTCAGAGATATTTTGATTGGAATAAAAATGATGTAAGAGATTTTTGGGAATCAATTTTTAACGACTATTATGTTGGCTCATTTTTACTCTGGGATACAGATAGAAACCCTGAATTAGGCATACAACCAATTTTAGGAGTTACAAAAGGAGAGGATGAAATTAAGCCAGATTCAATTATTTTAGATGGGCAACAAAGGATAACTTCATTATATTATGCCGTAAAAGCCCCAAAATTTTCTCTTCGTGGAAGTAAAATTCCATTATATTTTTATGTAAACTTTAATCAATTTTTTAATAAAAATTCTAAAGATGGAATTATTGAAGTGCATACAACAAAAATAAGTAAAGAAGATTCGTTCAAATTAATGTTATTTCCTCTCTATGAATTAGAAAAATATAGTAGTTGGGTTGATGAGTTTGAAGATTTTATGCTTTCTCAAACAGAAGACCAAGATAAAGTAAGAAAGATTAGGCGAATTGTGGACAAAAAATTAAGACATATTTGGGATGGTTTTGAAATTCCATATATTGCTCTTCCAGAAAGCATGGAGTTATTCCAAGTTACCGATATATTTGAAAACATAAACACAAAAGGAAAACTTCTGAGTGTTTTTGATCTTTTGATAGCAAGATTATACAAATACAACATTGAATTAAAGAAGATGTGGGATGCTACAATAAAAAATTATCCAAACATATCAAGATACTCAAAAACAATTTCAAAAACCCCAATTTACATTCTTCAAGCAATGTCCCTGCTTTATGAAAAAACAAGCTCGGCAAAAAGAGCAGATATTTTAGATATTTATGCGAATGTATATGAGAACTCAGATAAAGACTTTGAAGAAGATTGGGATGATATCTCTGACTATATGAATAAAGCAATTGAAAAACTGGAAAATATGAGAGATGGGTTTGGAGTTAAAGATGAAAAAGAATTGCCATTTGCTCCGATGATTCCTGTTTTAACCGCATTATTGAAAATCATTGATACAAAGGACAAAAAAGCAGAATGCTATAAAAAATTGAATAGGTGGTATTGGTCTGCTATTTTCACAAATGCGTATTCTTCTGCGGCTGATTCACAAATGACACAAGATTTTAAGGAAGTTAGAAATTGGTTTGATGATGAAGAAAAAGTCCCAAAAACAATTATACAAATGACAAGGGAAATATCAAATTTATACTTTAGAGATATTCAATCCAAGTCAAATGCAAAGTATAGGGGCATTATGTCTTTAATCGCTCTTGAAGGTGCAAAAGATTTTGACACTTCACAAACATTAGAAAATGCAAGAGGAAACGATAAAGACCACATTTTCCCAAAATCGTTTAATTTTGGTTTTGGCTCAAATAAACACATCCACTCGGTTTTAAACATGACTTGGATGTCAGAATCAACAAACAGAAAAATTAAAAGATACAAAAAGCCATCTTCATATGTTGATGAATTTGTAAAATCAAAATACAATAATGATAAAAATCAATTTTTTGAGGTTCTAAAAAGCCACTTCATAAGTCAGAAAGCGTTTGATTATCTGATTGAAGATAAATTTGAAGAATTTATCTCTGAGAGGGAAGATAAGATATTATCAAAAATAAAAAAGAACATAGGATTTGAAGAACTAAAAACAGAGAAGACATTAATTTCTCCATCAAATCCGTTTACTAACAGGATTATTTTTGTCAATACCCTAAAATCCTGTGAGGGTTATATTTACTGGGTAGATAAATATTTTTCTAAAAAAGGATTAGAACTACTTGCAGAATCGGTTTCCGACAAAATAAAAGAAATTAGAATTATCATGTCAATTGATAAAGTTGATGAGAGTTTTAGGGGCTTATTTAAAGATTTCAAGAAAGAAATGTCAAACAGAAATATTAATTGTGAACTAAGAGTTATAACTGACACTAAAATAAAATCATCCATTCATGACAGATTTATTATAACTAAATACGATTCTTATAATATCCCATCCCCCGATACAATCGCAAGAGGACAATTAAGCGAGATATCCAAAAGCAAGAATAAAGAAGAATTGAAAAAAGAGTTTGATAGTTTATGGAATAACTCTAAAGATATTATTCAAGATTGGAATGATATTAAAGAACACATCAGTAAGAATCCAGAGGAGATTAAACATGGCTGATGAAACAATTTTAATAGAGGATTATGTTGATATTGAAGAAAAATCTGCACAATTGAACTGTAATGTGCCTACTTCAATCTCGCTTTTGCCAAGAAATTTTGATAGAGCAACTTCAAAGGACGAATTGATACATGAAGGTACAACTGCAACTATACGAAAACTATTTTCTCAAAATCATATACAAGAAACTTCAGTTGAAAAAGAGGGAGAGAAATATCCGCAGGTAGTGGAAAATGCTTTTGATTGGGTTGGTCCAACTATTTTAATAACTTCCAGTGTAATTATTCAGAATCCGCATCTAATCACAATAACCCTAAATGTTATATCAAATTATTTGACCGATTTCTTTAAAGGAATCCCTAACAATCAAACAAATGCAAAACTCTCCATTGTCGTGAAAAATAAATCAGGAAATTATAAGAAGATTAAGTATAATGGACATAAAGACGGGTTAAAAGAACTCCCCGAAATAATTAAGGCGGTACATGATGAGCAACAATGATTTAATAAAAAATGTTTTTTCTATTCTGAAAGAAAGTGAAAGATTTTGTTTTTTAACAAGGGACGAAAAATTTCAGAAACAATCTATAGAAAATCTTAATTTGGTAAAAACTAAAATTTCAGAAGAAAAGGAAAATGCAATATCCACAAAAGATGAGAAGAATGCCAATATTCTACTAAGTGCGGAATTTGTTGTAAAAGCATTAATTTCTGAATTAAATATGTGGATAGAATTAAAAAATAGAGATTACGCCAAAGCATGGGATCTACTCGTTGAAGCACAAAGCAAATTAAGACACAGTTCCCAAGCAAGTGCAGACGCGGGTTTCAATTTTGATGGCTATTCTTATAAATTATCTTTGATTGAAAAGGTAATATTCCCGAAACCAATGTTTATGAGTCCGGGAATGGTTATAGAGAGTACAAAATGTTCCATATGTGGTAAGAATTATGACGAATGCGACCATCTCATTGGTAAAGCGTATATGGGAAAATTATGCTATCAAATTGTTGATAAGATAAAAGAGATTAGAGAGATTTCTATTGTTGAAGAACCAGCAAATAAGCATGCAAGGATAACCAATTTCACGGAGAATGGTATAACCAGAGATATTTTCACTTGGAAAGAGATTAGAGAAGATAAAAAGTAAGACGCCTTCTCGTTCTATTAATATTCTCACGAAGTAAGACAAAATGTCCGAAGGACTTAGGAAATCCCCCTATAAATTTCAAAATCTTTGATTTTGGCTATATGTCCGTTAGGACTAAAGGCGGAAACCCCCCCTTAATAATTCTACACGACGATTGAATATAACGACTATTTAACGAACTTCTACCAAATAGAAAACAATCTAGAAGTGAGTATAAAAGTCGTTAGAGGTCCAAATTGTAATTTTCTACAAAATATAAAACTATTTAAATAAACCTTAATCATAACTATATTATGGAACTCCCAGACGAACTGAAAACACTTTTTATAGAGCTAAGAATAAGGGGCTACTCTAAAAGAACAATAGATAGCTATATTTACCACAACCAGAAATTTTTGAAATTTATTAAAAAATCTTCAAGAGCAGTTACAACTACTGATGTAAAAAATTACATCGAATATATGACAGATAAGAACCTTAGCTCAGCGCAAATAAGGATGGTGATAGCAGCTCTTAGATTCTATTATTCAGATGTTCTTCACAGAAAATTCTTCAAAAACATTAAGAACCCAAAAAGAAATCAAACTCTCCCGACAGTTTTGAGCAAAGAAGAAGTTAAAAAAATGATAGACGCTACAATAAACCCAAAACACAAACTGCTAATTCAGTTAATGTATGGATGCGGCTTAAGAGTTTCAGAAACAATAAAAATTAACACATCAGATATAGATCTGGACCGTAAAATTTTAACAGTAAGATTAGGAAAAGGCGGAAAAGATAGGCAGTTGCCGATTCCTGTTTCTTTAACTGAAGTGCTTAAAAATTCAATTAAATCAAAAAAATATCTTTTTGAAGGCAGAAAAGGGCATATAACTCAGGAGTCAGCCGAAAAAATAGTTAAAAATGCATCCAAAAAATCTAAAATTATGAAAAATGTCTCCTGCCATACTTTGAGGCACAGTTTTGCTACCCATCTCTTGGAGTCAGGGACTGATATCAGGTATATACAAGAACTCCTCGGTCATTCAAGATTGCAGACAACACAGATATATACGAAAGTCTCTAAATCTTCACTTGAGAAAATAAAAAGTCCGCTAGACAATCTCTAATGGTGATTTATTGGTTTTAAAAAGAAAAAAATCCCTCGATTACACTAAAGACCTTAAAACAGTCAGTGGTGTATTCGACGAAAAAACAAGAATGTCACTCTACAGGCTCTTAAACAAGAAGCATATACAGATTCAATCCTTGGTAAAAGAAGGCAAGGAAAGTGTAGTTTTTTCTGGCTTAACTGAGAATAAAGAAATGGTAGCAATCAAGGTCTACCGCACAGATACGATGGACTTCAAAACAATATCCAAATATCTCTTAAGTGACCCTAGATTTGGAAAGATCCAGAGGAATAGGAGAAGCTTCATTTATACATGGTGCAGGCGAGAGTTTAGGAACCTTAAAGTAGCTTTTCGGGGGGGTGTGAATTGCCCTATAGCAATTGACTATTCTGATAACATTTTGATAATGTCCTTTATTGGAGAAGATGGGTTAGCTGCTCCTAGAATAATTGATTTTAATATAGAAAACCCAGAAGAAACCTATAAACTAATCATTCAAAACATGAAAAAACTCGCTAAATCAGGCATCATACACGGGGATCTAAGTGCATATAATATTCTCTTCAAAAATGGCCCTGTTTTTATTGACTTTAGCCATGGCACAACTAAAAACAACCCAATAGCCCCGGAACTGCTGAGAAGAGATATTAAAAATATAAATTCTTACTTTACTAAATTAAATGTTCGTGTAATTGATTCAGAAAAACTCTATAACGACCTTATTAAGCTTTTGGGGATAAAATAACATGATTGATTTCATTAAAATTCCAGATAAGATGAAAAAAGTCCTAATAAGGGATAAAAAAGACAAAAGAAACATTGAAAAGCTTACAAATACAAAGATTACTATAGGGGAGGATATAAAAATAGAAGGAGAAGGGTTGGAATTATACCAAGCCAAGCAAATATTGAAAGCGTTTGGCAGAGGATTCCCAATAAAAGATACCCTATGCATATTAGATGATGATTTTGGCTTGGAAATAATTAACTTGCCGGATTTAATAAAATCTGATAAGCGAATGATTGTTATTAAAGCAAGGATAATTGGAACAGAAGGCAAAACAAAAAAATTAATAGAAAAATATACGGAAACCAAAATCGCTATTTCAGGAAAAACGGTAAGTATAATAGGGAAATGGGATAAAATAGATGTGTCAAAAGAAGCTATTATGAAATTAATCAATGGCTGCAATCATTCTACATTATATAAATGGTTAGAAAGACAATATTCGGGAGTGAATAAATGGTAGAAGAAAAAGGCCCAGAACAAGCGACAAAAGGAAAAAATGCAGAGCAAATGGCAAAGGAACACAAAGAAATATCAATCTCTGAATTTTTTGAAAAAAATAGGCATTTGTTGGGGTATGACAATCCTACTAGGGCTTTGATTACTGTTGTTAAAGAGTTTATAGATAATTCGCTTGATGCTTGTGAAGAGGCTATGATTCTTCCAAGGATATGGTTGGAAGTTAAGCCAACTACTTCTGAAAGATTTAGGATAATGGTTAAGGACAATGGGCCTGGAATGATGGATAAGAGAATTCCGCAAACTCTTGGCAAGCTTTTGGTTGGGTCGAAATTCTACAAACTTGTTCAATCTAGAGGCCAGCAAGGATTGGGAACGAAAGGGGCTGTTATGTATGCTCAACTGACAACCGGAAAACCTACTACAATAATATCTTCAACAGGAGATGGAAAGACATCTTTTTATGAATTAATGATTGATGTCAAAAAGAACGAGCCTAAAACAATTTCACACCAGTATATCGAAGATGGAAAACAATGGCACGGCTTAAAGATAGAAGTAGAGATTGAAGGAAGATATGTTGAAAGCAAAAGCGGGGTAGCATCATTTATACAGCAGGTCGCAATTGCTAATCCATTTGCTGAAATTATTTTTGATGGCCCTGATGGCAGAATGGAATTTAAGCGGGGTGTAATGGAAATGCCCCCTTTGCCAAAAGAAATCAAGCCACATCCTTATGGTGTTGAGTTAGGTGTATTCAGAAGAATGATTCAAGGAACTTCTTCAAGGACAGTTAAATCCTTCTTTACTAATGATTTTTCAAGGGTTGGTGGGATATCATCTGAAGAAATCTGCAAATTAGCTGGAATAGACCCAAAAATAAGCCCTAAAAGTTTGGATATGGATAACTCAGAAAAATTGTTCAAGGCTATGAAAGCTGTTAAGTTATTAAGGCCACCAACAGATTGCTTATCCCCATTAAAAGAAAATCTTTTGTTGTCAGGGCTGAGAAAAGAGATTAAAGCTGAATTTTTTTCATCTGTAACTAGGTCGCCAGCAGTTTATAGGGGAAATCCATTTCAAATCGAGGTTGGAATAGCATATGGGGGGGAATTACCGCCAGAAGGAACTGTTGATATAATTCGCTTGTCAAACAGAGTTCCATTGATGTATCAAGCAGGAGATTGTGCAATTACAAAAGCTATAGCAGGAACAGACTGGAAAAAATATGGATTTGGGCAATCTGGAAAAAGCCTGCCTACAGGGCCAGGAGTTATTATGGTTCATTTTGTTTCTACATGGGTTCCTTATACTTCCGAATCTAAACAAGCTGTAGCATCTTACGACGTGATTATAAAAGAAATAAAACTTGCTTTGCAGGAAGCAGGAAGAAGAATGCAAAAATATGTTTCAGGAAAAAGAAGATATGAGCTGCACCAGCAGAAAAAGAAAATATTTGAAAGATATATTCCTGAAGTTGCAGAATCTTTGGAAAAATTAACTAAATCAAATCAAGAAGTTATTAAAGCCCAACTCCAAAAAATGGCTAAAGAAGTAACTGAGGTGAAATCATTTGAGTCAGAGCTTGAGGGACAGGACATCGAAGAAACTGAATGAATTTGGTAAAGAAATTGTTAGCCAAATAGAAAATGGCCAGAAGCCGAGTATGAAGATACCAGTTAGGTCACTCAGCAATATAAAATGGGATGAAAATATCAAGCTTCTTACTTTAGGGGACAAGAAATCTAAAAGGCATTTCTTTAACGTAGGCCATGCCCGTAAATTCATGCAGACCCTTCTTATATCTTCATTTTGTAAAGATATAGTTGATGAAAATATTCATGCATCAATCAGAGATATGTATTATAATTTAAAGCATAGTATTGGTGATTCCAAGGAAAATACTTTTGAAGAGCAATCTGAATCCGATCCATTAATAGTGGATATAGAAACTGCTTTAGAAACTCTCAGGGAGCAATTGCATCTATTAGCCGACAGAAAGGGGGTAGTTGTTGGAAATGTTAAAGTTATGGACAGAGGGGATTTGATTGACTGGTCTAAGCTAGGTTCAGGTGGCTGGTCTATACCATCAGTTGTCGAGGATATAACTTTTGAAGATGTGGATGCTGATTTTGTTCTTGTTATAGAAAAAAATGCTGGGTTTGAAAGGCTCCACGAAGATAAGTTCTGGAGGAAATATAATTGCATTCTTATGGGAACAGGAGGCCAGGCTGCAAGGGGCACTAGGCGGTTAATCAAGAGATTGTCAGAAGAGCATAAATTGCCTGTGTATGTTTTAACAGACTCAGATTCCTATGGTTGGTACATCTACTCAGTGATAAAATCTGGTTCTATGGCATTAGCACATGCTTCAGATCAACTGGGTACACCTTCTGCCAAGTTCATAGGGTTGACGATTTCAGATATCAAGGATTATAAACTTGAAAAATCAGTCATCAGGGCAAATGAAAGAGACTTAAAAAGAGCAAAAGAACTCCTGGAATACCCTTGGTTTAATTACAAAGAATGGAAACAAGAAATTAAATTGATGCTGGATAAGAAAATTAAAGCAGAAATTGAGGCTTTATCTTCACGTGGGTTGAAATTCCTAACAGATACATATCTTCCAGAAAAATTGGATAAAAAAGAATTCTTGCCTTAAGAATTATAATTATTCTGAAAAACCAGAGACATAACAATCTTTTTTTAGGCCAGAATTAATATTCTTGAATAGAGGAGTTGAGTTAAATAATATATTTATCTACTTTTGATTTTGTCGGATTAATTAAAATAATCATGTTTTTTTTAGGAGGCTTGAACTCAACCCTAAAAAAAAGCCTTGTAAATTTTCTTTCAAATGATAAGAAATCAACATTAAAGAAATGGCCTACTTTGGTTTTAATATTTTTAACAGTGGGAGGAATGTTTTACATAAAAAATATAGAAGCCAAATTATCTGATCATCATAATTTCATATATGATTTACCCATGAACGACACAGATTCAAATAACACAACTTCAACTACAACAATTATTACTGCAACTTATACGGTTGTTAACATTAGTGAAATCATCACAACATCTTCTGTTCTTGGGATCAGTGCAGATGCGATTGAAAATACTACTCATGATTTCACTACAATTGTGTTTACCCCGTCTACGATTCTTGTGGATTCAACTACTCAAGAAACAGAGACACAAAGGATTATTACTTCAACTTCCACCTTTTCAACTATTGATAAAATCACTGAAACTTCAACAACCGACAAAAATGGAATTACAAATTCTATGATAATTGAAGAGGAGAATCAAAAAATGGTTTTACCTAATATAAAATACGACCTTCTTGAAAATACCCCTCCAACACAGGGTATACCATACATCACACCAGCAACAGCAAACTCATCAGAAGATATCACATGTAATTGGAACAACACTTATGATGCAGATATGGATAATGTAGTTAATATTACTCGATGGTATAGAAACAATCATACTCCTGAATTGTTATATTTGCCTTTTGAAAGCAACTCAACTTCTGGTATTCCTGAAAATAATGGAATCACTAAGGATTTTTCCAGCTATGATAATGTAGTAAACATCATAAATGCTACATGGAACAGGACAGGTGGTGTAATTGGAGGTGGTTATTATTTAGATGAAAATAGTTATATGGTAGTACCTAATAACAATGAGTTTGATGGAAGTTTCACAGTTCTACTCTGGTTTAAGAAGGAAACTAGTACCTATGGAGTTCTGGTTGGGAGACAACAAAGCAGCTCAAAAGAAGAATGGTTAATTGAAGCATCTAACGCAGTAAGTTTTTCAAGTCAAGATAAATCCGTCTGTACAAATGGTGGTTGGGATGTTATAACTGACTCTTCCAATTATACCTTGGGTGAATGGACCCATGTTGCTGTTACTGTTGAGTCAGGTGTGGAAAGGAGATTGTATGTTAATGGAAATATGGTAGCGAACTCATATAATTACGTCATCCTTCCTGATTGCAACTTAGATACTTATATTGGTAAAAGGGAGAGAGATTCTGGGTGTCCTATAAACTCTAGTATTGATGAAGTCCGTTTTTACAATTACACCTTGTCAGCAGGACAGATATACCAAGACTTTCTTGCCGGTAATCAATCCAAAAATACAAATATAATAGTGAATAACGAGACAACTGTTGGAGAAGAATGGAAATGCGTAGTAACTCCAGATGATGGTTATGATGAGGGTGTAACTCTGAATTCTTCATCATTAACTGTGACAAAATCAGAAGTAACAGTTAGTTTAGACTATCCTGAAGATAAGTGGTATGTAAATGATCCAATCAGGTTTGGATGTACTGGTTCAGGAATTATGCACCAAAACATTAGCTTATATCACAACTATTCAGGTAGTTTTGAAGTAGACCAAACTGTAAATGTATCTGGTGCTTCAGTATCAATTCAATTTAATTCATCTGGATTTACAGTTGATAAAACACTTATATGGAACTGCAAAATCTGCGATGAAACAGACTGTTATTTTGCACCTTCAAACATAACATTGATGGTAGATGTTACAGGACCCAATATTAGTTTTATCTCACCCACACCTGAAGATGGGTCAAGTAACATTTCAACACAGAATTCAGCATACATTAATGTTTCAGTGAATGACTCTTCGGATAATGTTTCAGCGTTCATCAACTGGGATGGATCGTTGCAGGGATGGTGGAGATTTGAAGAAAGTGACTGCCAGTTCTTTGCAGATTACAGTGGTTATGGTAGAAATGGAACATCTAGTGGAAGTACATGCCCATTATCTGAATATGGGATTAGAGGGAACACTTTTAAGTTTGAGGGAATCAAAACAGATATTTTAACTATTACAGATAGTGATTCGTGGGACTTTGCAAACAACAATGCTACAGTAATTTTATGGGTAAAAAATTCACCTGTAACTAATGATCAATGTATCATGGAACATTTTGATGGCGGTTCTCCTGGTGAAGGGTGGCATATTGATTTTCTCGGTGCCCAATATATAGGTAAAATTTTATTCGGGCACAGAGGCATTAACGGGATAGATTTACGCTCCAAAGTCCGTTATGATGATGATAAATGGCACCACATTGCAGCTGTCATCAATCAAAGTGAAAACATGTCATATTTATACATTGATGGAATATTCCAAGATTCAGACGACTATAGTGGTTTGGTGGATTGGAATCAGCAAATATACATAGGCAATTACCCAGGATATTACTACAACTATGAAGGTTACATTGATGAATTTCAGATATGGTCTCGTCCCCTTTCGCCAGAAGAAATCAACGCATCTTATCAAGCAGGATTGAATAGGCTATACAAAAATTTCACAGATTTGCCTGTAGGTTCCTACACATACCAGGTATACGCTGTTGATCAAGCAGGTAATCTCAACCAGACAGAATTACGAACACTTGAAATAAATGACAGGCCGACATTTTTTAATATAACAGAACCGACTGACCCTTCCACATATTCATCTGGAGCTAGTTATCAATTCAATGTAACAGTTACCGATACTGAGGCAGAACCAAGCGTTGTTTTTGTAGAATTCAATGATACAACAGGAATTTTAACTAATCTGGCTAACTTCACAATGTCAAATCAATCATCCGAGTATTATTATACATTCACAGATTTGCC
>CAYZVE010000016.1:0-14273 GCA_964481805.1 uncultured archaeon
TTCTATTTAATAGAAGTTATTCAACAGCACCTATCCCACCTCTTCTGCCGAAAGGTATTTATTTATATGAAGATTTAGAATTAAACCATTACCAAGGTGCAACATATATCAATATACAAACAGATCTCACAGATGAAGAACTTAAAAAAAGGCTTGAAGGAACTGATTTTCGATATTAGTAAACCTTTCTAAATAAACCCTAAAATTATAAATTTATCTTAACAAATTCTAATTGATATTCATGAAACTGGACCAAATAGAAGGCATACTTGACGGCAAAATAAAGGGCAATGTAAAAATAGCTGGATGGGTTGAAAATTTAAGATCAAGTGGTGGGGTAAAATTCTTTATTATTAGAGATGGTACTGGAACAATTCAGGCGACCGTTCATAAAGATGAAGTCAATAAAAAAATATTTGATGAAGCAGGCAAGCTCACGCAAGAATCAACTATTGTCATAGAAGGGGAGACTAAAGAAGATAAAAGAGCCCCTGATGGATATGAGATAAAAATAGGAAATTTAGAAATCATGCAAATATCCGAAGAATACCCGATAGGAAAAAAAGAGCATGGAATAGATTTTCTTCTGAACAATCGTCATCTTTGGTTAAGGGAAAAAAAACAAACTGCTATTATTAAAATAAGATCAACCGTAATGAAATCTATTGTAGATTTTCTTGATGAAAATGGGTTCTTGAGGATAGATTCACCAATATTAACACCAACTTGCTGTGAGGAAAGCACTACTTTATTTGAGGCAAAATATCCTGGAGGCAAGGTTTATCTTTCCCAGAGCGGCCAACTTTATAACGAGGCATTTATTTCATCTGTTGGCAAGACTTATTGTTTTGGCCCAACTTTTAGGGCTGAGAAATCAAAAACTAAAAAACACTTGGCAGAATTTTGGATGGTTGAGCCTGAAGCTGCTTTTTATGATTTTGAAGATAATATCAAACTCCAGGAAGAACTGGTCTCGTATATAGTTAAATCGGTAATAAAGAAAAATAGAAGAGAGTTAAATGCACTCGAGAGGGATATCAAAAAACTCGAAAAAATAACCCCACCCTTTCCAAGAATAAGTTACGACGAGACGATAAAACTCCTTAACAAAAATGGATTCAATATTAAATGGGGGGAAGATTACGGATCTCCTCAAGAGAAATTTATTTCCCAGCAATATGAGAAGCCTATAATAATCTATAAATTTCCTGCCAAGATGAAAGCGTTTTATATGAAGCCTGACCCAGAGAATCCAAAGTTAACTTTATCAGCAGACATAATTGCATCAGAAGGTTATGGTGAGATAATTGGCGGTAGTGAAAGGATAAGTGATGTTAAGCTCCTTGAAAAGAAAATTAAGGAATTTAAATTAAAGAAACAAGATTATGAATGGTACTTGGATTTGAGAAAATATGGCTCTGTTCCACATTCAGGGTTTGGAATGGGAGTAGAAAGATTGGTCATGTGGATTTGTGGAATAGAAAATATTAGGGAAACAGTTCCATTCCCGAGGACAATGTCGAGAATGTCGCCTTAATGCTCCGATAGCTCAGTGGTAGAGCGGTTGACCTTTATGGACCGAAGCTGTTAACCAAAAGGCCGCAGGTTCGAGCCCTGCTCGGGGCGCTACTAATTCTTTAAACTTTTATAATCCTAGTATAATTATTAATCAATGGACTTGTAGCAGAGTTTGGATAATGCGACTCGCTTCGGATTATTAGAAGAAACGAGTAGATCGAGGGTTCAAATCCCTCCAGGTCCATATTATGAAAAATTCAGCTATTGAGTTTACAAATGTTAGTTACCAATATTCAGGTACTGATGAGCCTGTTTTAAAAAATGTAAATCTTAAAATTCCTAAAAATAGTTTTTATGTTATTGCAGGTCCAATAGGAAGTGGAAAGACAACGCTTCTTATGCTTGCTAGAGGTTTTCACAAGGAATATGGCGGGGACTTCAACGGCCAGATAAAAATACTAGGAGAAGATACTAAGGGGTATGACATTTCCCATCTTGGTAATAAAGTTGGGATAATTTTCCAGAACCCGGCTTTGCAGCTGCATCAATTGAGAGTCATTGATGAAGTTATGTCTGCTCCCATATACCAAGGTTTGCCTTATGACCAATGCAAAAGAAGGGCAGAAAAAATAATCAAACAAATTTTAGGGGAAGAATTTTACTACAAATCTCCAGATGAATTGTCGTCTGGTCAGCAACAGAAGGTAGCTTTAGCTTCATGCTTGGCAATGAAATGCAAAATCCTTCTTTTAGATGAACCTTTCTCCTTCTTGGATACAAAAGCTACGCAAGAAGTAATGAAAATTCTTCTGAAATTAAAGAAAAGAGGATTGACAATTGTCATAGCAACACATGGTATAGAAGATATAGCAAGATATGCTGACAGGATGGCTGTGGTTGACAACAAGACAATCGCACTAGAAGGATTACCAAGGGATATTTTATATGATGACAGGTTTGAGAATATTTTGACAACTAACCTGTCAATAAAAATTGCGAAAACATTAATTCAAAATGGTAAATTGAAAGAAAAAGTAGTTGATTGGAAGGAATTGATATCTAAAATAAAGCTGAAACGGATTGAATATAATGAGAATATTGAGAAATTAGGAAAAGCTTACTTAAAAATTAATAATTTGACCTATCATTACCCAGAAACTAAAAATGGTATTAGTGATGTTTCATTTTCCGTTAATAAGAGGGAAATTTTTGGAATAGTTGGTCACAATGGGTCAGGCAAATCCACATTAGCCAAAACTTTAATAGGATTGGTCAAGCCTCAAGATGGGAGTATATCTCTCGCTGGAAATAGTATTACGAAGATGGGAACACATGAAAGGGCTAGAAAGATTGGTTATGTCACTCAGGACCCAGTTGACATGTTGTTTGAATCTAGCGTATTGGAAGAATGTGCTTACGGACCTAAATGTTTTGAGTACAAAGACCCTGAAAGGAAAGCAAAAGAAATTCTAAAAAAAATGAATTTGTTGAAGTATGAGAATGTCCATCCTGATTCTTTATCCGGGGGACAAAAGAGATTGCTCAGTATTTCAGATATTCTAGTTAACGAGCCTGAAATTCTTATATTAGATGAGCCTGAGTTTGGATTGGATCCGAAGAATAGGAAGATGGTTAGCGATGTTGTGAAAAAACTGAAGAGAAAAGGCAAAAGTGTCGTAATTATCACCCAAGATTTGGAAGTTGCCTTGTTCTTATGCGACAGAATTGGATTCATGAGTAGGGGAAAAATGGTTAGAATAGGGAGACCAAAAGATATATTTCTTGATTATAAATTTTTACACGAAATTGGTTTATCTTCTCTCCCGATCTTTGGTATTCTTGACAAGATTAACCAAAAAGATTTGTTAAGCGAAGATGCATTTATTAAAGCCATAAATGAAAATATTATTTGAGAAAATGGCATGGAACACAACTAAATTAATCACTATTGGAAGCCTATCTGTATTAAAGCTTCTTCTATGGCTGCCTAGCTTATTTATTTTTGCAGGAACTGGGAATATTTTTGGTGCGGCGGCAGAACTTTTCTTCATGAGTTTCTTCATTACTCTGGCTCTGCTTATAGTTCGTGAATTCGGGACAGCAACAATTAAAGAATCCATGGGAGTAATATTGAGTTTGCCGCTCCCAAAAGTCTTGGTGATGCCTTTTTATTTTTACACATCGTCCGTGGGTTTATAATTGACTTTTTATTCCTTGTGTTAAGGATCAATGAAAAAATCAAATCTGTTATTATTGGAGGCATGGAAGATGTAATATTGGTACTTACAGTCTATCTTGTATTTTTGTGGGTTGGATTGCCTGGGATGGAAGCGGTCCCGGAAATTTTACTGACCCCCGCAGGTGTCTTGATTAGTTTTATTGTAATTTTCCTCATCGGAGGTTTCTCAGGATATATGGCTTATTTTGTCTATCAGAAATTGAAAGACACTAATGTTGTCAGAAGGATTCAAGGTGAGTCAAATAGTAAGTAAATTAAATACTACTAGATTGATAGCAATAGGCAGTTTGAGTGTTTTACTTCTTATTCTACAATTAATCCCAGCTACAATTAATTCCTTTGCATCAACAAGAGTTATTGCCCCAGGCCCACTTCTATTTTATTTTGCGTCCATACTTGTTTTAGCAACAAAATTAGTTGAAATATCGGGGATGGAAATTCAGACTAAACTTCTTTTCCACCCAATTACAATATTCGGTAGTTTAGTTGTAGGTGGTATTGGATGCTACCTTGGTTATTCCATCTACAATAAGATTAAAAACACTGCAGTTGTAAAAAGAATAAAGGGTAATAATGATCAATAGTTTCTACATCCAAAAAAAATCGATAATTCATGACCTGGATTTCTGGACAAAATTCCTTTCAATGCTTTTAATATTCCCATTAACAGCGATTATCGCACCGGCTAAAATGCTTCCATTTATAGTCATTTTATTGATTATATTTCAGCAAATATCTGGAGTAAGCTTTAAAAAATTCTGGAGTATGACCAAATCCTACAATATCCCAACAACAATAGGTGTAGTTATCCTTTCACTGCTTTTGTCAGAGGGGACTATGATTGAAAGACTAGAAAACGGATTGATTTTTGCGGTTAGATTTATTGTATTGATATCTTTTGGTGTATTGTTTTCAATGACCACCAACCCAATTGAAATTCCTTCAGGAATGATGAAAGTCAAGATACCGCACAAATACGGCGTCACAATAATGGTTGGTTATAGGATGATGCCATTGATAAGCAGTAAAATAAAGAGAGTTATGGATGCACAAATGGCAAGAGGTGCGAACATAAAATTCTCTATAAAAAATTTTCGCAAGTTCCTCACTAATGTTTTATCATTAATGATTCCAATTCTACATTCCACCTTAGAAACATCAGTAAAGCTTTCAGAAACATTGATATCCCGTGGGTATAACCCTGACGGCAAGATAACAGTCCCTCCAAGTAAGTTCAACAAATGGGATTTTTTGTTTATCTTTTCCTCTTTAATCATTTTAATTATTACATTTGTAAAATATTAACAACTCATAGTTTTTAACAAAAGAATTACATTTGGCATAGGTTTTTGGCCGAAAAACTCCTATTTTGTGATATAACTGGTCTGCTGAAAATATGAAAACAGTGTTATAATTCAAAACTCGTTGAATAAAATAAACAAAATGATATAACTCATAAATACCAATATAATCAAATAGTGGAAGTGTTAAGATGGGAATAGAAATTCTTGAAAAACCTGGGAAAAAGGTTGTTTTATTAGGAAATGAAGCAATAGCAAGAGGGTCAATCGAAGCTGGAGTTGGAGTGGTTGCATGTTATCCTGGGACCCCAAGTTCTGAAGTTCCATTAGCTTTATCTGGTGTTGCAAAAGAAGTTGGTTTTTACTTTGAGTATTCTGCCAATGAAAAAGTTGCTGTTGAAACAGCTACTGGAGCAGCATGGTCTGGTGTAAGGTCTTTAACTGCAATGAAACATTATGGCCTTAATGTTGCAAGTGATTCTGTTTTGCCAATAGCATATCTTGGTGTAAAAGGTGGCTTAGTATTAATGGTTGCTGATGATCCACAAGGTTGGAGCTCTGTCCAGTCAGAGCAGGACAGCAGATATTTTGCAAAAATGGGTAAAATTCCGATGATAGAGCCAACTAACCCCCAAGAATGTTTAGATTATACAAAACTTGCTTTTGATATGTCAGAAGAATTTGAACTTCCAATATTTCTCAGAACCACTACAAAAACTAGCCATTCGATTGGGACTGTAAAACTAGGAAAAATAAAACCGCCAAAAATAAAAGGTTTTTTTAAGAAAGATCCCGCCAGATTCAATAGCATCCAAAGGCCGAATTTACAAATATTTCATGAAAAACTTATTAAAAAACTTGAAAATATAGAAAAAAAATATTCCAGTAAATTAAATGTTGTTTTTAAAGGTAAGGGAGATATAGGCATAATAACTTCTGGCGTTTCATTTGGATATGTAAAAGAAGTTTTGCAGATGTTTCATGCTGACCTACCAATAGCAAAACTAGGTTTGACATTTCCTTTGTCAGAAAGATTCGTTTCAGATTTTATCAGAGGAAAGAAAAAAGTAATAGTCGTAGAAGAGCTCGAGCCAATACTTGAAGATTTTGTCAGGCAGACTGCAAAAGATGTGAATTCAGATTTAATTATTCATGGGAAAGATGTATTCCCAACAGTCGGGGAATATAATCTTGAAACAATAATTCCAGGCTTTGAAAAAATCCTGAGCAAAAGAATAGGGATAGATTTCAAAAAACACAAAAAAAATGTTGATAATGCATTGAAAGATCTTCCGCCAAGAAAACCTGTTTTTTGTCCAGGCTGCCCGCACAGATCAACTTTTTATGCTGTCAAAAAAGTTTTTGGGGAAAATACTGTTTATTCTGGGGATATAGGCTGTTATGCATTGGGCATATTCGAACCATTCAAAATGCAAGATTTTGTTGTTAGCATGGGAGCAAGCCTTGGGATAGGTCATGGAATAAGTGAAGTTAGTGATCAGGATGTTGTTGCTTTTATCGGGGATTCTACATTCTTTCATGCAGGCATGGCTGGCCTTGTTAACTTAAAATTCAATAACGGAAAATCACCGCTTGTAGTCGTCTTGGATAATAACATAACTGCAATGACTGGCCATCAGCCAAACCCTGGAACAGGCATTACTGGCATGGGGAAAAAAGTAGATCCAGTGAAAATAGAAGATGTTGCTAAATCCCTCGGCGCTGAGGTTAGGGTTGCAAACTCATTCAATCAAAAACAGTTAATAGATGCTTTAAATGAACTAAAAAAAATGAAGGGCCCGAGAGTACTAGTCAGTAAGGGTGAATGCAGATTATTGACAAAAAGATTAATGTATAAGAGGGGAGTTAAACTTCCTGTATTTGAAATAGTAAATCAGAAAAATTTTGAAGGCAATGCTAATGATGTTTTGAATAATTTTTCTTGCCCGGGTGTCATAAAGGAAAAAGAGAATGGAAAAACAATCTATAAGATAGATCAGAATATGTGTTGGGGTTGCAGCGTTTGCATGCAAATATCTCCAGAGGGAAGTATCAAGCCGAAGAGGGATGAAAATGAAGTTTGATTTAATGTCGACTGGGGTAGGAGGAGAAGGAGTATTAACAATTGGTGTGATAATAGCAAGAGCAGCCAATTTGGAAGGATACTATGTTAGAGGGCTTCAGTTACATGGCTTAGCCCAAAGAGGTGGAACAATTCCAACATTTGTTAGATTTGGGGATGAAAAAGAAATATCCTCTCCAGGTATAATGCAGGCTAATGCTGATCTTATTCTTGCATTTGAACCTTTAGAAGCAGTGAGAGCAACTTTTTATGCTAGAAAAGAAAAAACTACTTTTGTCATAAATAATCATCCATATATACCGATATATGCGAATCTCAATAATATCCCGTATCCAAGTTTAGATAAAATCCTTAAAAAAATAAAACCATTTGCAAAAGATATCCATGTTTTTGATACAAATAATCTTGCCAAAAAAGAGTTTGGGGATGTAATTTTTGGCAATACAATATTGCTTGGAATTGCTGTTGGCAAAGGTTTAATCCCATTAAAAGAGGAGAGCCTTCGTGAATCAATAAAAATTACAGTTCCAAAAGGAGTAGAAAGTAATCTGAAAGCTTTTGATTTTGGATTAAATATTGGAAAGTCTCACACACGAGTTGAGTAGTTATGTCAGACATCGGAATAACATGCAGGATATGTGGAAGATTGTTCGTTGGAAATAAATGCCCTCATTGTGGCTGGGAAGTTTTGAATGAGAAAATAAAAAAAATGAAATGATTTTTTTGTATATATTTTTTTGAAAAAAATAGCTAATGAATAAAAAGAGATGAAAAATATCTTTTTTTCTTAAAAAAATCGATGAGTAAACATAAAAGTTCACTTGTTAAAAGGGTCTTCTATGACATATATAGATACACTATTACTTACAGGAGGCTTTGGAACAAGATTATACCCAATAACCATGGGAGGTGTTGTTAAACCCAATTTAGAACTGCTTAATAAACCTCTGGCAAGAGTTTCGATAGAAAATTATGCCAATCAAGGTAGAAGAGGGAGCTTATGTTTGCCATCTGTTCATTGGAGTAGAGTATTTTCGCCATATATATTTGGGTATGAAGTAGAAACTGTCGATGGAAGGAAACATCCAATATATCAATTCTGTTTTGCAGATACAGGCAGAAAGAAAATTTTTGATGATGTTTCAGATGGGGATGCCGTATCGCTTGCTTTAAGGCATGATGAAAGAATAGTTCACGACAAACCTTTACTGATAGCTATGGGAGATCCCTTAGAGGTTATCAACATAAGAGATCTTGAAAGATATCATAAACAAATGAGAAATTTACACGGGACTTCAATGACTTTTTGTTATACTTTAGTAGACCCTTTAGAATCAAAAGAATACGGAAGATTCGTTCTTGAAGATGGAATGGTTGTAAAAACCGTCGGGAAAGGTGAAGATCATCCATCTCTTATTGCAAATATAGCAGTAGCTTTAATAGAACCTGAATTATATCAAAGAATAATAGAGAAAAATGAGTATATGTTAGGGCAAGGCAAAAGACCCGTATTATATGAGGACTTGCTTTTTGGTCTTTTAATAGATGGTTTTAATGCGGCTGCCTATGAAGTCAAGGATTGGACTGATGTTGGAAGACCTTCATCCGTACTTAGATTAACAAGTGACGTTTTGAATAGAGGGCCATTTTCATCCTTGTTCGATCTAAGAAATTATGAAATGCTTGATTCTGAAAATTATACACTTTGGGTAAACAGAAGAATAGCTGGTGATCTTAGAAGAAATTTGGGGGAGTTGCATTTGGAAGGCCCAATATTAATCGGTGAATCATTAATTCAGCCAGGAGCTAATATAACAGGTCCGGTTGTGATAGGGCATAATTGTGTCGTTTGCGCTGATACTGAAATCGGCAGTGGACCATACAGAGGATTTACGGCACCGTCTATACTTCAAAACTGGGCTAAAGTTGGTCCTGGATCTATAATAACTGGTGGTTGGGTAGGATATAATAGTGATATTGTAGGGACAACAATACAACCTGGTTCTATTGTTGGTAATGGAATCAAAATTTATAATCAGAGACTTAGTACCGATGAAAGAGTCGCCTCATTAGCAGATAAAACCGAAGTTGTTGGAACAAGAAAATATAGAGAGATAAGAGATTTAACTGAAGATTTGTTTGTGTTTAGTGAAGATTTTTCAACATGAATTTCAGTTTTAGCTACCTTTTTTTGATATTAATATTTTCTTGAAGGGATCATCTTAACAGGAGAAATTAGAAATATGAATATTATCTCAAATTAGACCTTGTAATCTGCATTATTGCACTTCTTCCATGGGGGTCATATAGTATCAAAAACAGGAAGGTTTTCCAAAGAGAATTTACATTTCCCTTTTGTGGGATCTTACAACCTTATCTCCTGTAGCAATATTTATATATTCATACTGATGAATATTTGTATGTCTTACAAAGTTTTCAAAGCACTGTCTGACTCAACTAGAATGAAGATTGTAGAAGTCATAGGCAACAAGGAAATATGTGCATGTGAAATTCCTGAGAAAGTAGGTAAGTCACAACCAAATGTTTCCCAACAGCTTAAGATACTTGAAAATGTTGGTATTCTGAAATCAAGAAGAGATGGAAAGATGATACTCTATAGCGTGAAGAACGAAAAAGTGTTCAAGCTGATAGAAATCGCCAGCCAAATTGCGAGTGATTAAATGAAGGTTTTAGCAGATTTCTTCAAAAAGAACTGGGTTTTGTTCCTACTATTTTTTTCCTATTTAATCATCTTTCTATGGCAAAGGCAAATTGGTGGTTTTTTATCCCAGGAGCTTGTCCAGAAAATTATCGGAGAAAGTGTCTATAATGGATGGCTTTCTCTGGTTGATTACTTGTCCGCACATGTTTTGATGTGCCTTGTCCCTGCCTTTTTCATAGCAGGAGCAATCAATAGCCTTATCGGAACAGGAACTATCCTAAAATACTTAAGCGGTAAAACTAAAAAATGGCTGGCTTACATAATAGCGGCTGTCGGAGGTTTTTTCCTTGAAGTGTGTTCATGTACTATACTTCCATTATTCGCTGGAATATGGAAAAAAGGTGCTGGTTTAGGTATTGCAATAACCCTGCTTTATGCGGGACCTTCGAATAATGTTGTCACTCTAATGATGACGGGGCAAAGGATTGGATGGCAATTTGCCTTTTTCAGGTTATTCTTCTCAATCTCATTCGCTATAATAATCGGCCTGTTTATGGAATTCCTATTCAGAAAAGAAAGGTATGAAAAAGGCGACCTTGTGGTAGAAGAATCAAAGCTGTCCCTAAAAGGTGTTAAGTCAAAAATGTTCTGGGCTGTATTGTTCTCATTGCTTATTGTTGGAACGGCTCCGATACCTTCTAACATAAAATATATTGCTGTAGCATCATTCGCTACCGTCCAGATAGCGATGACATTTTTGTGGCTGAAAAAAGAGGAAAGGACTGCATGGTGGAACGAGACAATAAGATTCACTAGCGACATAATTCCATTGTTGATATTGGGTGTTTTTCTTGCTGGGACATTCACTCATATGATACCTAAGGAGCAATTCCAGAAAATAGCTGGCAAAAACACTTTATTGGCAAATTTCGTTGCCGTCGGGTTTGGGGCAATAGCGTATTTCCCAGCTCTTGTTGAAGTCCCGATTGCAGAGAATTTCATGAAGCTTGGAATGAGCCAAGGACCGTTGATGGCTTACATGCTGGCAGACCCTGTTTTGTCTTTGCAAGGCATGTTGATTATCTCAAAGATGATTGGTAAAAAGAAAATGCTTGTATATGTAGGGAGTGTTGTGGTGTTGACAGTGCTTGCTGGTTACTTTTATGGGATGATGGTATAATGAGAGGTGAAAAATAATGAAAATAGAAGTGTTAGGACCTGGATGCCCGAGATGCAAATTGCTTGAAAGCAATGTAAAGAAGGCGATTGAAGATTTGAAATTGAAGGCAGAATTAGTAAAGGTTAGTGACATAAGTAGATTCGTTGAATACGGAATAATGTCATCCCCAGCCTTGGTTGTGGATGGCAAAGTGAAAGTTTCTGGAAGAGTGCCAGAGATTGATGAAATAAAAAAATGGCTCAAGTGATTTAATTGAAAATCAAAATATGGTTCATATACGAAGGCATTACTACAAGAAACTGTGAAATTACGAAAAAGGTCATCAGATTAGTAAATGAAATAGAGAAGACTTATGACAAAGAGATGCTTGACTTGAAATCAATTGACTACGATAGGTTCATAATAGAATCAAAAAACATTGACATAAAAAAGAATGATTTGCCTATAGTTATGATAAATGATAGGGTATTGTTTAAAAAGAGACTGCCCTTGGCTGATGAATTGAAAGAAGAGATTAAAAAAATTGTAGGTGATTAATATAGACAACAAAAATTTTTCAGAATGGCATGGAATTGACAGGAAAAAGATAGAGTGGTTTCCGTCTGTAGATGAGGACAAGTGCATAGGATGCGGTTTGTGCGTAACTACATGCGGCAGGGGCGTTTCCATTCGTTTATTTGACAATGCTGAGCGAGAGGGTTTCCTCTTCAATGAGTGTTTTCTATCTGCTTTGGTATAATTTGTTCTTTGTAGCGCCGCTCATGATCCTTACCTTGGTATTTTATTTCGGCTGGATGAAAGTTGAGAAAGCAGAAGAAACAAGACTTAAATTGAGAAAATACATGAGACTGGTTGCCGGTTTGATGATGTTAGCATTAGGATTGGCAATGTTTTTCAGGGTGATATGAATGGGTTTGTTTGACAGTTTATTTGGAGGGAACACTCTGTATTATCCGGGGTGCCTTGCCAAGTTTGTAAGCAAGGATGTCAGCGAAAAATACGAGAAAATTCTCAGGAAGATCGGTATCGACTTCATAAAACTTGAGGATTTAGAGCTATGCTGCGGCTCACCAGTTCTTAATGCTGGATACAAAAAAGATTTCAATGACCTGGTGGAAAAGAATTTGAAAATATTCAAAGAGCACTCCATCAAGAAAATAATAACACCATGTCCAGCATGCTACAAGACATTTTCCCAAGATTATAGCAAGACTGACAAATGGAACATCAAAGTCGAGCATATAACCCAGACAATTTCAAAAACCATAGATAAGGGCAAATTGAAATTAAAGAAGAAGGACATAAAAGTCACCTTTCACGACCCATGCCATCTAGGGAGGCATTGCAACATAATAGACGAGCCCAGAAATATTTTGAAATTTATGGGGATGAATGTCGTTGAGATGAGGAACAACAAAGAAGATTCCCTCTGTTGCGGTGCTGGGGGTGGAATGAAGACAAATCACCCTGATGTTGCTAATGTTGCAGCCAAAAACAGGATAAAACAGGCGGAAGATACAGGTGCAGATGAGGTTGTAACGTCATGTTCATTGTGCAAACTCCATTTGGCTGAAAACAGCAAAAAAATGAAAGTCTTTGAATTATCGGAAGTGATTGAACTTGATTGATGCATTGAAAGAAATTGAAAATATAGTCGGCAAGGATAACATTAGCACAAGAAAGATAGACAAAATTGTATATTCTTTTGATGCTTCTGAAATGGAGGGGAATGCTACAGCAATAGTTTGGGTTGAAAGTACACAAGAGCTTGAAAAGATTTTGAAGGTTGTCAACAAAAGGAAGGCAACACTAGTTTTGAGAGGTGGGGGGACAAGCCTTACTGGAAGTGCTGTCCCGATAAATTCAATTGTTATTGACATCTCAGGATTGAACAGGATATTGGAAATAAACAGAAAAGACAGATATGTTGTCGTCGAGCCTGGTGTTGTGCTGGATGATTTGAATTATGAAGTGAAAAAATATGATTTGACATTCCCAATCCTTCCTGCAAGCCACAAGGTCGTAACAATAGGCGGTATAATATCTACAGATGCAGCTGGGATAAGGGCGGTAAAATACGGGAAAACCAGAGATTGGGTTATTGAAATGAAAGTTTTGACTGGGGATGGGAAGGTAAAAGTCGTCTCCGGCAAGAGGATTGATGATTTCTGCGGCACCGAAGGCATTTTGGGGATAATATTGCAGGCGAAACTCAAGCTGACCGAGCCCATTGGAAAGACATCTGTTTCAATGTTCAAATTTGATGAAATAAGGTCTTTAATGGAAAAGGTAAATGAACTCAAGGACAAGGTCATAGCTCTGGAGTTCATAGATAAGTTAGCTGCAGGAATCGAGGGCCTTGAAAAGACAAACTACCTGTTGGCAGAGTTTGAAGGCAATCAGGGCGACATAAAAGATGAAAACAAGATAGCAGAAATATGGAAAATGCGGGATGGCGCTTACCCGTCTTTGGCAGCAAACGGCTTTCCGATAACAGGAGATCCCATTGTCCCCCTTGAAAAAATGGGTGCATTCCTGTCAGAACTTGGGAAGATGGGAATACCGTCAATCGCACACATAGGCCTTGGAATAGTCCATCCCTGCTTCAAGCAGAAGGATTTTGAGAAAAAAGAAAAGATCATGAGACTTGCAATTGAACTTGATGGAAAAGTAAGCGGGGAGCATGGAATCGGGTTGACCAAAAAAGAGTTTGTTGAAAGGAATTATGCCGACAGGATGAGGGAATTGAACAAGAAATATGATCCAAATGACATACTTAACAGGGGGAAGGTTATATGAATTCCGAATCGAAACAGCTGGAGAAATGCTTTAATTGTGGATTGTGCAAGGCGAACTGTCCTGTTTTCAAATCCCTGCTTAAGGAGACAGTAAGCCCCAGAGGCAAGTCAATACTGCTGAAGAAGGATGTTTTGGATGAAATATTCTATTTATGCTCATTATGCAAAGCATGTGAAAGGGAATGCCCCGCGGGGGTTAAATTATCTGAAGTAATCAGAGAAGCCAGGGAAACGCTTGTTGAAAATAATATGGAAACACAGCCGAACCAGAAAATGATTGACAATGTCAGGGTTTTTGGGAATCCATTCGGAAAGTTAGAAAAAGGAAAGACACCAAAAGAGCTGTATTGCTGTTAGAGTGATAAAATGAGTGAGATAAAATTAAAAATTGATAAAAGGTTGCTTATGGAAATTGGAGTTGGAATTCTAATACTAGTATTTTTCATTCCAAAATATTTGACACACTCCGAAACAACAGGAGCAAATGCCAAT
>CAYZVE010000017.1:0-14192 GCA_964481805.1 uncultured archaeon
ACTATTTGCAATTTTACTCATAAAACAAGATTTATTGTGATTTTTAACACTTTCCCTATAAATTGCTATTTTTTAGGGATTTACTATCTACAATTATCACAAATCCATTTACCGTCAATAAATACTAAATCCTCAGAGTAGTTTTCGCATGATTCACATATACCAGTTGTTGTTCCTTTTCCAATGGAAGATACACCTGTTCTCATTTTCAATCTCAAATTCAATACATCTATCATTTCTGGGGAAACTCTTGCTATATCTGTGTTAGTGAGAATTCCAACTATCTTACCTTTTTTGACAACAGGGAAACGCCTTATTTTAAATTTTTCCATTTTATGAACAACATTTGTTACATCATCATCTGGGTCAACATGAATAATGGGAGATGACATTATTTCTTTTCCCTTGAGTTTTTTGGGGTTTTTTGCAACAGCAACAACTCTTTTATTAATATCAGTTTCTGTTATAATACCAACAGGTCTATTTTTATCAGTAACAATTATTGAACCAACCCTTTGTTTTGCCATTTTTTGTGCTATTTTTTGAACTGTTTCGTTTTGATCAGTAGAAACAATTTTTTTTGTCATTATATTTTTTACCTTAATTCCCATATCCATAATTAATCCTCATTTGAATTTATGTGAATAGATTTAAAATAATTATCGGGTTTGTTAAATAATGATCAAAAGATATGTTAAAGGAGCACAAGCAGAAAGAGATTTATGCAAAAAATTAAAGGAATTGGGTTTTGCTCTTATACGTGCAGCTGGTTCTGGTGGCTCAATATCCACACCAGACTTAGTTGCTATAAAAAAAGGTAGAATTCTCGCGTTTGAATGTAAAGCATGGAAAACAACACCCAGACTCAAGAAACAAGAATATGAAGATTTTAATGAATGGTGTGAAATAGCTGGAGCAATGGGTTTTTTAGCATGGAAAAATAAACAATGGAAATTTCTTGAGGTAAAGGATATACCAAAAACTAATATTAACAAAGATGGTATTAATTTTAAAGACCTTATGTTTATAATCAATATATGAGGTGTTAATTGTGAATTTATTGGTAATAGGAGATAATCATGGGGATATTGAAAACGTGATTAATTATATTGAAAAATTAGAGAGTTTTAACGTTGACGTTGTTGTTTATATGGGAGATTTCACTGATCTTAATACACCAAAAGGTTTTACACAAAAAGATATTACTAACATATTAATTGAGGAATTGAAATTATTGGGAAAACCAATTCTTGCTATTCCTGGAAACAATGATATAAAGGATGTTCTTGAAATATTAAAAAAAAATGGTATTAGTTTACATGGTAAGGGAAAAATAATTGGTGAATATGGTTTTTATGGATTTGGTGGTGCTAAAACACCATTTACAACCCCATTTGAACCAACAGAAGAAGAACTAAAAAATGGTTTGGAAAAAGCATATAACCAAGTTTTGTCTGCTAAATATAAAATTCAAATCACACACAACCCACCTTATAATACAGGAATGGATATCATTCGTGCTGGTGTTCATGTTGGATCCCATGCTGTCAGAGAATTTATTGAAAACAAAAAACCAATTCTTGCTTTATCTGCACATATTCATGAAGCAAAGGGTGTTGATAAAATAGATGAAACTCTTCTTTTAAATTCGGGTAAATTTTCTGAAGGTTATTTTGGTTTGGTTAATATTAATGGTAACGATGTTAAAGGGAGAATTTTAAATCTTTGTGAATAGTCACTGACCCTGTTATTGCATATGGAAAATGTTTTTTAAAAAAATAAAAATTCAGACAAATTTTAACAATTATCCCAAAAAATTTTTTTAATACTATTTTTAAATATTATATATATTATAACATTGTTATAGCTTTCTAGTTTTGTTTATATTAATATTTCTATAAGAAATCATGGGGTCAGGGTGTTTATATTTTTTCCAATAGAAAAGGGTTTATTTCAATAGGAGAATAATTAATAATATGACAGAAAGTGTACAAACAATTTTTCAAGAATTTATTAAAAAATCTACTCCCATATTTAAAGATAGAAACGCATTAAATTCACATTTTACACCAAATACAATTCCTCATAGAAACGAACATATAAACACAATGGCATCAATTCTTGCCCCATCACTTAAAGGCGGCAAACCATCTAATGTTTTTGTCTATGGAATGACTGGAACAGGTAAAACACTTGTTAGTAGATATGTTGGTCAAGAATTAGAAAAAATATCAAACCAAGGAACAAATCCAGTCAAAGTTTTATATATTAATTGTAAAATGAGAAAGATTGCAGATACTGAGTATAGATTAGTCGCAGAATTATGTAAGTTATTAGGGCAAGAAGTACCTTCAACTGGTTTACCAACAGAACAAATATACAATACTTTCTTTCGAATATTGGATTCTCGGGAATGGATTGTTATAATAATTCTTGATGAAATAGATGCATTAGTTCGAAAAATGAGTGATAATTTTCTTTACAATTTTACCAGAATAAATCAAGATTTAAAAAAAGCGAGGGTTTCTATTATAGGCATTACTAATGACCTTAGTTTTATTGATATTTTGGATCCACGAGTCAAGAGCTCTTTGAGTGAAGAAGAGATTTTATTTTCACCATATAATGCTTTGGAACTTCAAGACATTCTTAAACAGAGAGCAGAAGTTGGTCTAATGCAAGAAGTTCTTTCTGAAGGGGTTATTCCTAAATGTGCTGCCCTTGCTGCTCAGGAGCATGGCGATGCCAGACGTGCTTTGGATTTATTGAGGGTTGCTGGTGAGCTTGCAGAGAGAAATAAAGAGGCAAATATAACCGTGAATCATGTCGATGCTGCTTTGGAAAAAATAGATTATGATAGAATAATTGAATCAGTTAAGTCTTTACCAAAACAAAGTAAAATAGTTCTTTATTCGACTATATGTTTAGTAGAAAGCAACCAAGAAGAGATACAGACTGGTGACATATATAATATATATGAAAAAAAATGCAAAGATTGTGGGTTAACACCGCTTACCCAAAGGCGAGTGTCAGATCTTATTTCAGAATTGGATATGTTAGGAATAATTAATGCAAGAATTGTTTCTCTTGGAAGATATGGAAGAACAAGGCAGATTAGATTAAGCGTGTCAAATGATATTAAAGATAAAATTAAGAAAGTTCTTGAAACAAATCTAGTGATTTAATGAATGAACAGGAAATAGTTAAGTTATTTCTTCAACATGGTTTTCAGTTATCACATGATAGTTTACCTCTCATAAAAAATAAACCAGAAGAGATACTTTCTATGGTTGAAAAAATTAAACCAAGGCCTTTTATAATAACAAAGAAAAATATAGAGAAAATTATTGAGGTATACGATGAAAAAAAAATACCAAAAATTGTGTTATTAAAAAAAATTGAATTTGAAAAAAAAACATTGCGGGTGGAAGATTATGTCAATCATTTTACAGAGAATTATGAAAACATAAAAAAAATATTAATAAAAAACACAAAACTTCATAAAATAATTTCTGTCAATAAAATTACAAATAATATAAAGGAATTTTCATTGATAGTAATAGTAAGAGATAAAGGTATAAACAATCTTCTTGTTGAGGATACAACAGGAGAAATACATGTATTTTTTGAAGAAAAAATTAAAAATAAATTTGATTCAATAGAATTGGACGACATAATAGGCTTTTTATGCATGAAAGAAAAAGATAAAATTTTTGTCAAAGATATATTTTACCCCGATATTTCAATTACAAGGGAAATAAATAAAACTAATGATGAAATCAGAATTTTTTATATTTACAAACCATCACTTCTTTGTGATGAAGATTTTGGAAAAATTTCCGACGTGCTAAAAAAAACTGGGAATAAAGATTCAATATTTGTTTATGGTGAATGGGAAGACAAAGAAACATTAAAAAATTTTGATAATTTATTTTTGATATCGGAAAACTCTTCTCCCATGATTTTTCAATTGCAAAATATCAAAATATTAACATTATCTAAAACATATTCTCCGAAAAATATACTTGATAAAAGATTAATTAAAAACAGTAATTTGTTAAACATATTTGCAATTGATGATATTCCCGATATAATATTTTCGTCAGATAAGAAAACCTACTTTAAAAATTATAAAGGAATAACTATTATCTCAAATATAGAGCAGAAAAAATATTTTGTTATAAATTTAAGAACAAGAGAAGTGGAAGAAAAATTAATAATAGAATAAAAGCATTAATCTCTAAATATAGTTTATGAAAATACTTTTTCAACTGCTCGATTCTGATTATATTATTTTGAATAATAAACCAGTTATTAGATTATTTGGGAGAACTGACGATGAAAAATCAACAACTGTGTTTTATGATAAATTTTCGCCATATTTTTATGTATTATCAAGGGAGGGGAAAGAGACCGATGTTAAGGATTATATTGAGAAAAATTTTAAGAATCTTGTTATAAAAATAGAAAGTGTTGAGAAAACTTTGCCAATGGGGTATCAAGAAAAACCGAGTAAACTTCTTAAAATAACTTTAAATGACCCAAGTAAGACACCAAATATTAGAGATGATTTGAAAGGTAAAGAATTTATTCAACAAATTTTTGAGGCTGATATTCTTTTCAAATATAGGTTTATGGCCGATTATAACCTCTTTGGTATGAGATGGTATGAAATTGAGGGAAATTATACACAAACAAACAGTGTGAAAACTGATAAGAAATTTACAGCAAAAAGTTTTAAAGAAGTCGAAAAAATTGAAAACATGAAATTACGTTATTTGAGTTTTGATATAGAAACCATTTCTGATGAAATGGGCATACCAAACCCTGAAAAAAATCCAATCATTATAATCAGTTTATTTTTTTACCCTTCTTTCAAAAATAGGAACACTCTGATTTTAGCAGCAAAAAAAGTTAAAAAATATGACGATGATATTGTTGGATTCGAGTCTGAAAAAGATATGCTTAAAAGATTTGTTGAAATAGTAAACGAATTTGACCCCGACATAATACTTGGTTATAATACGAACAATTTTGATCTGCCTTATCTTAATACAAGATTAAAGAAAAACAATGTTCCCAGAACGTTAGGCAGATGTGAACAAAAATCAATGATGATCCATACTTTTATGGGAAAATCTAGGGCAACAATACCTGGAAGAGTGTCTGTTGATGTTTATAACCTTGTTAAAGAGGCGACTGCTAAATTTGGCTTGTTTAAGGGCCTGAAAAGGTTTGGCCTAGGTGATGTTTCGGAAAATGTTTTAGGGGAAGGAAAAATTGATGTTGCACATAGTGAGATAAATGATTATTGGAACGATAATGGAGAAAAATTAGAAAAATTGTTAAAATATGGTAGAAAAGATGCCGAATTGCCAATAAAGATACTTCTTAAAAAAAATATGTTGGATAAGTTTATTGAGATATCTAAGGTATCGGGCATAAACCTTCAGGAATGTTTAGATGGAGGTGAAACCCAAAGGATAGATAGTATTCTTCTAAGAGAATTCAACAAAAGAGGTTTTGTTATTCCATGTATGCCAGACAATGCTGAAGTTTCAAGAAGAAACTCTGAAAGGAGAGGCAGCGGTTTGAAGGGCGCTTTTGTTCTAGATCCTGATGTTGGTTTTTATGATACTTGTGTTGCCTACCTAGATTTTAAGAGTATGTACCCTTCTATTATTATTAGTTATAATATTTGCCCTACTACCCTTTTAACTGAAAAAAATAAAGATATCGAATGTAAAGAAACACCATTTGGCTCTAAATTTGTGAATGAAAAAGTTAAGAAAGGTATTTTTCCTGAAATTTTAGCTTATCTTTTAGAAACTAGAAATAAAATTAAAAAACAAATGAAAGCGGCTAAAAAGGAAGAAAAAAAGAATTACTTATATTCAAAGCAATACGCGTTTAAGACCGTAGCCAACGCTTTTTATGGTTATTCTGGGTATGTTCGGGCAAGATTCTATATTCTCGACATTGCTAGTGGAATTACGAGTGTCGGAAGGTATATGATAAAAAAGACAAGGAGTATAGTTCATACTAAAACTCCTTATAAAGTCATATATGGTGACACTGATTCGGTCATGGTTAAGTTGAACACGAAAGATTTGAATGAAGCATTTAAAATGGGGGAGGAAGTATCCAACATAATTAACGAGGGAATAAATCATGTTCTAACCATCAAGATAGACAGTATCTTTAAGACTGTTGTACTACTTGCCAAAAAAAGATATGCTGCATGGAATTTTGAACCAATGAAAAATGGATGGGATGAGAGTATTCTCACGAAAGGGATAGAAACTGTTAGAAGAGATTGGTGTGATTTAGTCAGTGAAACATTAGAGAAAGTTCTTAATACAATACTAAAAGAACAAGACGTGAAGAAGGCTGTGAAGATTGTAAAGGAAACTGTGAATGACATTAAAACAGGTAAGGTTGATGTTGATAAACTTATTATAACCAAAAGTGTTTCACGCGGATTGAAAAGTTATAAAGGAATTCAACCTCATATAGAATTAGTCAAGAAAATGAAAAAACGTGATCCTTCGTCTGCTCCTGGTGTTGGTGATAGGGTTGGGTATGTTATTGTTAAAGGAGTGCAAATGCTGTCTAAAAGAACCGAAGATCCTGATTATGTCAAAAAACATAAGATACCGATAGATTCTAAATACTATATAGATAGCCAGTTGATGCCCCCGTTGGAAAGACTCTTTGAGGCATTAAATGTTAATAAATCAGATCTTGTTGGTATTGGCAAACAATTGGGTATATTTGAAGCATTAAAAAATGGTAATAATAAAAAAGAAGAAGATTATGAGAAAAATTTTTCCGAGATTGATGAGTTCATTTGTGATAGTTGCAACAATGTTTATAGAAGACCGCCCTTAACTGGAAAATGCAATTCCTGTGGAGGTGAAATATTTTTTAAAAAAGGAGAGAAGAAGTCTAAATCCTATTTCCCATTAACGTGAAATAATCTCGAGTAGAAATGAAGGGGTGAATATCACAGTGTTATATCTCTGACTTTGCAGTGGAAAGAAGGGGGTCACGTGAGATTAATTTTATTTTCATTCCGGGTTACATGTCATCAAAGAGTTAAACTAATAACTTCATGAGATAGAAAGATTAGTTATGATCGCCTTTACGACACTTATAATAGTATTTTTTATTGGTTTACTCTTTCAGTTTTTACTTCACGGACCTTCACGGATGTTGATATCAGCTTTTGTAGGGTTTTTGGGAGGGTTTGTTGCAGGATTTTTTGGTAATTATATTCCCTTGGCTTTTGCTCTTGGCTGTTTTGGGAGAATGGTTATAGGTTGGTATGTTGTTTGTATTGTTCTTATGGGAGTTTATATCGGCATTGGGTTTGCTGTTGGGTATTATGTGCTTTAAATTTTATTATAACCTAAAACTAAAATAACACCCCATTAATCATCCATGCCAACCCAGCGAAGTAAATAGTTGTACTCAGCATCAAAAAACCCATATTGCTAGTTCTTTTAATTCCCCAAAGTACAGGCAGAAGACCTAAACATGTAGAAATAACCATGATAAATACCCCAACTATACCTGTGAACCACAATATCATCGCTATTGTGAATCCAAGAATGATTTGTGAAGCTAGCTTGTAATTGATTTTCTCTAGAAACTTTAGGCTTTTCTTCCCAATGTACCAAGTTAAAAGAACAGAAATACCTGCAGAAAATAAAATAACACCAACTGAAAAAATAAGATTGTTTATACCAAATTCTGGAATAATCTCATCAATAGCAGCTGTAGCACCTGATCTTACTTTATCAAAAGAATAAAGACTAACTAATGCAAAAAATGCGTTTCCCATGTTAATCCCAGAAAGTGCACCAAGAAATTCATTTTGTCCCAATCCTGTAAACTCTGATACTAATATACCAGCCTGAGATTCCCCGGCTCCAGGTAAAATACCGATCAGAAGTCCAGCAACCAAACCAGAAATAACAATTTTGGCAATATTACCAGTTTCAATGTTTTCGCTCACGACTTGTTTAGGAAATTTAACACCCTCTTCCATGCTCATTACCAACCCTGCTATTCCGAACATCCCTGTGAGTGTAGGGAAGAGTGCCCATTCAGAACTGATAATAGTTGAGTTTAAGCAAAGTATACCCCACAAACCGGATGTCAGATAAAGAAACAAAGACAGCAACCTCTCCCTCCATGTTTTTTCCATAAAAATCATCCATCCAGCCAATCCGAAAAGAAGAAAATGAAGGTAAGGATATACAAAATTGTTAAGAATGGGTATAAACCAAAGAAGAGCGGGTAATGTGATAATACAAGCAATAAGCGTAAGAAAAGCACCGGCTAAACTTATGAATAAAGCATCCATGCCTTTACCTTCAAGAACCATTCTGTGGCCTGGCAATATATTAATGACAGTGTTAGGATCAGGAATTGAGAAAAATATAGCAGGAATATAATTGAGGAGAATATTACTGACCATGATATTGATGATTAAAGCAAGAACAGCTTCTGAAGGAAATTGAGAAAGGAATGGTATAAAACTAACAACCAAAACAAAAAATTGGTTAGGATGAATACCAGGTAATATACCTGCGATTACTCCCAATATTATTCCTATTAAAGAGAAAATTATTATATATAGCATAGGAATTGATTTTGAATTCTATTAAGTTTAAATTTACTTCTCCACAATTAAAAGTCATGATACCAGGAGTTAACCCAAAGCAATTAGAAGGTATGCTAAAACAAATGGGAATGAAGATGGAAAACATTTCTGCAACTCAAGTAGTAATCAAATCAGACGATGGTGATATAACAATCAATAATCCACAAGTCGTGAAAACAACGATGAAGGGTCAGATTGTTTATCAAATCTCCGGTAATGCAGATGAGGCAACTTTCAATGAAGAAGACGTAAAGTTAGTTATGGAACAGAGCGGAATCAAAGACGAAGAAAAAGTCAAAAAATCATTGAAGGACTCAAACGGGGAAGTAGTAGAAGCAATAATGAAACTCAAATCATAAATTTATTTACTTGCAGTTTGAATGTATTCTGGTTTAGTCAATGTTATACTGGTCATAAGAATAATGGTGGCTGTAACTGAAATATTCCTATAATCTTGCAAGAAAAATACAAATGTTAATATTGCAGTCAACACAAAACTTGCTTTCCAGATATAATTATTGAATTTTTCATGTTTTGCTTTGATAAGGCCTTCATTCAAGAAAATGAATTGAAGCATACTGATAGAAAAACCAATCATTATACCAAATAAAGTGTATCTATCAACAACCATTTTATTTACAGCTGCTGCAAATGAGATCAGAAGCATTAACCCTATAGTGATCCATTTAATCCATTTGTTTACTTGATTATTTATGAAAGCCGAAATGCAACAAAATACAACTAAAGTAAAGGCGAATATATGCGATGAAACAACCCCCAAAAATAACAAACATTCAATGATAAGAACAGCTAAAGTCAAACCAACTATTCCAATCTTTTTGAATCTAACAAAACCATAAACACAAGAGAGGATAATAACACCAGTTATAAAATAAATCGTCAAATCAAGTAAACCTTTGTTTTCAGGCTCAACATCTTTTCTTTCAATTATTTTAATATCAGGTAATTTCCCGCTTTTGAGATATGATGACAAAATCAAGAACTTTTCATCAGCTTGTTCTTTTTTGTTTTCAACACCCCAAATAACAAATTGAGTCACTTCTCTTCCAGAATCAGATTTTAGAATCGGTATGCTAGTTATTATTTTATCATCAATAAAAATGATTAAAGGGTCTTGAAGGTAATCTTCTCCCTGAGGATTGATTACTGAAGGTTGGTTTGCTGTTACTTTAGAAAATTCTTTCCCAACTTCTTTTGACAATATAATATTTAGAACATATACATATTCACCCTGATTTTGGAATACCCTACTATTTTGATTATCTGTTAAAACTTTTTCGACACCATCACTGTCAAAAACATCTAAGAAAAAACTAGTATAATTTTCAGTTACATTGTAAATTTTGGCATTAATACCATTCAATAAGAATTCATCCCCTATTTTATGATTATTTCCGTCAATTTTAAGGGTGTTATTTTTTACTTCAATGTTATATGTGCTATCGTTTAACAGTAGCTTGCCAGTGCTATTTTTTATTTCGATATTTTTCATGAATTTTGCAGAAATTATGCCAGGTTCAAACAATTTTTCAATTTTATATTCATTGGCTGAATCGAAAGCAACAATAAATGAATCTTCTGATAATTTTTTGATTTTGGTGTCTTTCAATTCATAGTTATTTAACCTTTTTTCTAATGCCAATAGACTTTTAGATGCATTTTCAGTTTCTATAATAAATTCTTTTCCCCCCCTAATATCTACCCCAAATTTTATCCCTTTCTTTTCTGGGCTTATGACTTTGACATCTATCTTTTCTCCCAGGTTAATTTCGCATACTCTAGGCCCCCCATTAATCATGATATTTAATCTCCCTTCTAAACCATCAATAGCGGAATAAAAATCAGCAGCATCTTTAATATTTTCTTGATTTATTTTTGTTACAATTGAACCTGGAAGGAAAATTTCTTGGCAGGCACTTTCAGTGGAGGCAGTAATTACAGTTACTCCAGATTTTTTGATTAAGATTGGGGTTAGTATGAAAATTATTGATAAAAATAATAGAGAAACAATTCCAAACACTCTGAAATCTTTTACTATCTTCATTTTAGCACCAATAATCTAATTGTTTATGCTTTAGAGATTTAAAAGTTTAAAGCTTGCAAATTAATAATATTTTTAGGATTAATATGTTGGTTTTGGCAGGATCTTTTCTAATTTCCTTAATTTTTTCATTACTTTTAACAAAAAAAATAATACCTTTTTTTAAGAGAAACAATATAGCGGCTTTAGACCTTCAAAAAAAAGGAAAACCTTTAGTTGCCAACAGTGGGGGAATACCAGTTTTTTTTGGACTTTTTTTTGGGTTAATGTTTTTTATTGGAATTCAAGTCTTTATTTTTAATATCACAGAACAATTGGTTCTATTGTTTGCTGCAGTATTGACTATTTTTCTGATAACTTTGATAGGATTCTTTGATGATATAAACAACAAAGAAGTTTTGGAAGGCAAGGCAAAAATCAGAAAAGGTTTGAAACAATGGCAAAAACCTTTATTGACTTTGCCAGCTGCTATACCTCTTATAGTTGTTAAGGCTGGATATACGGCAATGGCCATTCCTTTCATAGGAATTGTGGACTTTGGGATTTTATACCCTTTGATTTTAGTGCCAATTGGAGTTGTTGGGGCGGCAAATGCAATCAATCTTCTTGGTGGTTTTAATGGTTCTGAAGCTGGAATGGGTTTAGTGTATTGTACAAGCCTGGGAATATATTCCTTAATTAATAACAGAATTGTTTCTGCGGCAATATTTTTTTCGTGCGCTGGGGCTTTAATTGGTTTTCTTAAATATAATTGGGTTCCTGCAAAAATTCTTTCTGGAGACAGTATACAATACCTTCTTGGTTCTGTTGTTGCATCCGGTGTGATACTTGGAAATATGGAGAAAGCTGGATTGTTTTTAATGATACCTTTTGGTATAGAATTTCTTCTTAAACTCAGAAGGAGACTTCATGCTCATTGTATGGGTAAGCTTAGAGAAGATGGAAAATTAGATCCACCTTATGGAAAGAAAATATATTCCTTAACTCATGTGATAATGAATGTTAAGCCCTTCTCTGAACGTGAAGTAACTTTAATTTTAATATTTATTCAAATCTTAGTAAGTTTATGTTTCTGGTTAATTTTTGTTTAATTATTATAATTATTTTAATCGATAATCCTAAATTTGATCATGAAACAAAAAGTAATTACTGGAAAGAAAGTTAATAATTTAAAAACAATAAAAAATTATTTGTAATATCACTTGGTTCCAAAGCGGCATGTAACGATATTCTTACATATGGTAAAATTCGAAATTTTAGAGAATTCACATGGAAAATTCCCGAAAAAATTATGGATGCTAATCTAAAACTAAAATCAGCATACTTGAGAGGGGTTTTCGATAGTCAAGCAACAGTCACTTTAAACTCAAATAATTATGAAAGATTGATAAGAGTTAAGATCAAAAACAAGAAAGGTCTACAAGAGATCCAAACACCCCTTTCCGATCTTGGCATTAAATCATTTATAATACATGGACCTACCCTCGTCATTTCTGGTTACTATAACTTGAAGAGATTTTACGAGATTGTTGGATTTACTATAAAAAGAAAAATGAAAAAATTGAAAAAACTTTTATCGAGTTTCAAAACGATAAGGACACCTTCTGAAATAATAGAACCCAATTTTCCTTTAATGAAGAAGCTAAGAAAAGATGACCATACTTACAAAGAAATTGCTACTATATTAAAAATTAGCTCCGCAACTGTTTATCAAAGATTGTTAAAAATAAAATGAGTTCGTGCTATTAACAAAAAAACAACTGACAATCATGTTGATGTTAATGCAGGTTTTTTTCAGTGTATTTTTATTTATATTTCTTTAAAGAATATAATAATTTAGGGGGTTAATATGAAAGTTCTTTTAATCGGCATAGGCCAATGGGGCCAAAATCATATCAGAGTTTTGAGTGAATTAAGGCAAGATTTATATGTTGTAGACAAAGATGAGAAAAGATTAGAAAAATGTGATGTTTTCAATATTTCAAAAAATAAGCTTGGAACGGATTATAAAAAGTTTCTGAAAGAGGTTGACGCAGTTGTCCTTGTAACACCAACTTCAACGCATTATAAATTATGTAAAGAATTTTTGGAAGCCGGAAAAGATGTATTTGTTGAAAAGCCTATTGCTGAAACCTTGAATGAGATCAAAGAATTGGTAGAAATTGCAGATAAAAAAAAGAGAATATTAATGGTAGGTCATATTTTTGTTCATAATCCTGCTACAAAATTTGCTAAAGAGTATATAGATTCAGGAAAACTTGGGAAGGTTTATTGTGCGTTTGGAAGTTTTTCTGGGTTGAAAGATTTGAGAGAAGATTCTGGGACCATGCTCAATTATGGTGTGCATCATGCATCAATTTTCAACTATCTCTTTGGGAAACCAACAAAAGTCTATGGGTTCAATCAGCACTTCTTGAGAGAAAAATATGAAGACTTTACCATTGGGGTTATGAAGCATGGGGATGTTCTTACATATTTTGATTGTTCTTGGCTGTCCCCAGGAAAAGAAAGAACCCTTACAATAATAGGTTCTGAAGGAAGTTTAATTATAGATTTACTTAATCAGAAAGTTTTGGTAAATCATGGTCATCATACAAATGGAAAGATTAAACAAGGTGTTGTTGAAGATGTTAGTGACGCTTTCGTAAAATTTGTAGAACCTTTGAATTCGGAATTGAAGCAATTTGTAGACTGCGTGAAAGACAGAAAACAACCATTGACAGATGGAAAACATGCTTTAGAAGTAATGGAAACTCTTAGCCAGTTTGGTGTTTTGAAGTGAAAAAAATTTTTGATAATGTTTCTATTGGAAAAAATTCTATGGTAGAGGATTTTGTTGTTCTTGGAAAACCAATAAAAGATGAAAATGCTAAACTGGTTATTGGCGATAATGCTGTAATAAGATCAGGAACAATAATCTATTCTGGAACGAAAATTGGAAATAATCTACAGACAGGAGATAATGCAAGGATAAGGGAATTCAATGAAATAGGGGATAATGTAAGTGTTGGAACTAACTCTGTAATAGAGACTTGTTGTAAGATAGGAAATAATGTAAGAATACATTCATGTTGTTTTATCCCAGAGTATGTTGTCATAGAAGACAATGTTTTTATTGGCCCTGGTGTTGTGATGACAAATCATCACTGCCCTGGTTGTTATTGGTTCAAGGGACAGGAAAATAAAAACCCAAAAAAAAGAGAAAAATGTGTGAGAGGACCTTTTATTAAAAAAAATGCGAAAATTGGGGGAGGAGCGATTATTTTACCAGGTATTGTTATTGGTGAAAATTCTTTGATTGGAGCTGGGTCTGTTGTTACTAAAGATGTTCCGTCAAATTCTGTTGTTATTGGAAACCCTGCAAAAATCGTTAAAAAAATTGATGATATGAAGTGTAGACTTAATTTAGATCTTCCTAAGCAAGAAACCCCCTGAATTTATTCAGGGGATGAATTGCGA
>CAYZVE010000018.1:0-1113 GCA_964481805.1 uncultured archaeon
ACTACAATCCAACCATTCGACTGGTGGATAGAAATTGGCCAATAAAATGAGGGAGATAATGAATGTCAACTATAAGTAAAATAGCTATAACAATCATCTCTTTCATGCTTATTAGCACCTTTGCTGTCAACAGTGATTTAACCCATGATATTTTTACAATCGGAAAACCTTCCTCATTCTTGATTTACATCCGAAACAGGGCACTGGAAACAGACAGCTACACAATAAGTTATAAAAAAGAATACACATACCAAGGGGATGATTTGTCACATCTCATTGATGTCCATTTTGTTTCAAATAAAATAGAAGATTTGGAATCGGGAAAAGTAAGGGTTACTCAAGGAACAGTAACTATTCTTGGTCCAATTCTCAATGAAGGGAATGTGACATTTATCACAACCTCAGAAAACACCGGTTATCAGAGTCAAAAGGTAATAAGGGTATCGGGAAATGCTTCATCAATAGTCCTACCAGAATTTAGCCTGCTTGGATTTATACAATTATTCTTTTTTGCTGGGTTAGTAATATTTTATTCCTTTCATATCAACTAAATTTTTCTCAATGTTTTTCAGTCTTTCATTCATCATTTGATTTTGTGTTTTAATATTATCTAAATCTATCAACACCAAATCCAATTTTGATTTAAGATTATCTATTCTTATCTTCTCTTGCTCTTCTTGCAATTCTGATGTTGCTTGTTGCCCACTGGGAGCTGCAGGCAATTTTTCTGATATTTTTCCCAGATCAGAAATATCATCGTATTTCTTTCTCCTTAATTTTCTTTTTATTTTTTCAAAAATGCTCATGTTATTATCTCCTCGCCAGTTGGCGTTATATTTAACGACTCTTGGTATGCCCTTTTTAATTCGTTCAATCTTCTTCTGCAAAACTCATCTAAATATAATCTTCTCTGCTTTCTATGAAAATATTTATCATAGAACCAAAAAAAAGTTTTGATAAGCGGGTTTTTGATATCAGTAAACATTGTATTGCCACCAAAACTTGTTTTCAGAACCCCCCCTATTTTTATTTCACACCAACCCTCTTTCATTGGATCAGATGGCTGTGCCCCCTGTATTATTATTTCAACTAAAACTCTTGTAAATCTATCCA
>CAYZVE010000018.1:1213-14109 GCA_964481805.1 uncultured archaeon
AAGATTAAAAAATGATTTGAGCTCATTCCTGAATTTAGTCGAAATTTCCCTGCAAATATCCATATACTTATCTCTCTTCTCCTGATAGAATACCTTATGCCAGAATGTCCTTGCTATTTCATAAAATATTGACCTTTCCCAGATGTTGTCTTGGGGATATTCTGTCCTTGAATGGGCAACTATGTCAACATTTACTTCTCCCTCTTTGCTATCTTTCCCTTCTTCTGCAAATCCTTTCATCCTGATCTTGAAGTATAAGTAAGAATGCCTGTCCATATCTTTAGTTACATGCCAATCAACCGAAAAATTCTCTCTTTTGCCATTTTTATCCCAATTATAACCCACTTCCTGGACTCGTTCCGTCTCTTTGACGCCAAAAACAGTCCAAAACAATTCCCTTATCTTATTGTAAGCAAGCTGCGGATCTTTGCCTTTATATTTAAAATACATTTCAGGAATAGTGAAATCAAAGCAATTTTCTTGAAGTATCAATTTAGTTCTTGCAAATACAGGCATATTATCACCCAAATTATTAAAGTAATCTTTCTATTATTTAGTAATATGCTAATAAATAAGATTTTTGGAAGCATATGTGTCATAGTTGGAGGAATATTAGTCTTCAGCTGGTGGTTTGTAGAAAAGAATGATGTGTTCTTGATTTCACTTGTTGGAGGGCCTACATTAATCTATTTAGGGCTGAAATTGCTAAATTATATTTGAGAAAAATGGTATTGGGAAAACTGATAGGTTGGGGTTGCTTGATTTTTGGAGGGCTGATTATTATTGTATTCCCTGGCGTTTCTCAACATCAGCCAGATCCAATGACAAAAGCTGGCATAATATTTGGAATATTTCTTGTTGGGTTGGGGTTGCTTTTGATTAAGCTGTAAGTTTTTATTAAAAGAAAAACAATTATATTATATGCTTGGTTTATTTAAAGAAGCTGATAAATACAATTACCCAACAGGGCCTTGTCCACCTACAACAGGGTGTGGAAAATCAATAACGATAGATGCAATTAATCTAATCACTGGGGAAAAAATCAAAGGCAAAGATGGGAAAACAGAAAAAGAAACATTAGACTTAAGCATGTATCCTGGTGAAGGTGTGAATGCTCCTCCATATGAAGCTGTCAAATATCTTGACCTTGAATTCAACATGGGAGTTGGAAGCGGTGTTTATTATAGCTTATTGTTTCAACTGGGAAAATGGGGATATGAAAGGCAAGAAGTCAAGCATTCAATAGAAGTCAGCCCTGTTTACAAAGAATACTATACTTTAATAATGGACCAAAAGGAAAAATTGGATTCCCAGATTAAGAATGGGTTTGCTGGCCTTATACAGACTATACAGGACTATGAACTAATAGACCATGATTTGAGGAAATATGCAGAATACCTCAAATGGTTTGCAGGGTTGGAAAGAGCAAAGAAAGCATTGAAAAATGCCAAAGAGACGGGGAATGAAATTGCAAGCGCCCAAGCTGAATACAGGGAATCCCAGCACATCATCAAAGCCATGTTCATTGACCAAGTAGATGCATATACAGGGGATAGTGTTAGCCTAAAAGGAATTGCTGTCAGGTGGCCAACAATAATAGGGGATTTCTTTGATTTATATGATGAAGATGAAAGTGTTGAAGATATACAAAAAGAGCGTGACATTCCAAAAGCAGAAGCTATAATCCTAAAAACAAAACATGAGCTTTATAGGGAATGGAAAAACGAATTCCTGACTAATATTATCAAAAGGTATAGAAGCCTTAAACAACTAGCTTTAGGAAGAAAATTTTCAATAGAAGAAACAAGAGAAGACTTGATCCCGCTCATCTCCAGATACAAGGCTATTAAAGATATGAGAAGCGATATGAAAGGGGCTGCTGAACTTCAATTTGATTGGAATAGGCCTGATTCCCAAGCAGTAGCAATGGATATATGGGATGTATGGGCATGGAAACCCTTCACAGTAAAAGAAGAGCCATACCCAAACACAAGATATTCTGAAGATAAAATTCCACTCAAAGAAGCAGGCTTTAATAAAGAAGAGAGAAAGTACCTGTTTGACAATTATAAAATAACTGAAGTTCCAGAATTACCGGCAACCCCAATTATGGATAGGCATTTAAGAAATATAATGAAGATGATTTACCTTGAGCATGGGGTAAGAATAAGTCTAAAAGATGTTGTTGATAAAATAACTGACTTAAGTAAAAGGTATTCAGAACCGGGTGATTTTTCTTCAACACATGGAGGGCCAAGATGGGAATTCAGCCCATATTTCATTTTCCTTAAAATCCCAACACTAAGGCATATAATAAAGCTTCCAAATAGCGGAATGATAGAAGATATGATTTGGGATGGGATACAAACATTCAATATAACACAAAATATATTAATTGGGAGAATGTTAGAGATACAAGCAATAAAAGAAAATGAGAGAAGGCAAATTTCTAGAATGCTAGGTTATGAAGATCTGGCAGAAAATGGTAAAGTTACAGAACTAGATGAAATGCTAAAAAAAACCTACCCGGAATTTGATTTCAACGAAGGTAAGGTAGATGAAAAAGGTGTTGAAAGCCAACTTAAAAAAGAAGTAAAGAAAGAGGAAGTAAAGAAAAATTTTGAAGAATTCCAAGAAAAATGGAAATCTTTTAATGAAAAATCAAAAAAAACCCTGGGAAAACTTGGCCTTTATCCTTTAATGTTTGCTTATAAAACACCTTACGAGAAGCTGATGTTTGAAAGAATGACTAAGCAGATGCAAAGAGGCCCTGGTGTTGCATTCGGTGAAGTGGATAATTTCCTTAAAAAGAAAGCAGGAGTCCCTGGTGCATGATAAATGGAATTTTTAAATAAAATTAAAGAAAAAATATCTTTGAAAAAGATACAGAAAGGAATTTTTATAAAGAAAGCTGAAAGCAAAGCTGAAGAAAATGCGGGTGGATTGCAATTCAAGGTTGGAACAACCAGCGGTATGTATACTATTGCAAGATCAGAAGAGCTGGCTGGAATTATTGAAAAATTATCTTATACTTTAACAAGAGGTGCTGCTTGTATTGAACTCGCCGGGGATGTGCCTCATGAAGTAAATTATACCCAAGGAAAGGAATTGAGGCATATAGCAAAAAGCCAGGGAATTGATATTACTTTTCATGGGAGCTTAACAGTTGCTATGGCTATTCCCGAAACTACTGAATGGAACACTGCACAAGAGCATATTGAAAAATCAATTAAATCCGCTATTCATGCCGGGGCCAAGTATATTGACTTTCACTCTTGCCTTCGAGAATGGCTGGAATTGTTTACTTACGCTAGTTCTAGGATGCATATTATAATGTCTGATAGTGAAGGGAATTTTATTGGAGAACTTTTTAAGAATAATAAAGAACTTACTAAATGGTTTGTAAACGAGAGCAAATATAGGTTTTGGAGTGCGTTCGGAGGAGCTATTGTTGGCCAAGAGCTTGGGTTAAAATTGGAAACTGCCATGGATGAAAAAATGAATAATGTCATAGAGTCTAATAAAAATGAAATAAAAAAAGACTACATAGGAAGATTTCAATCATTGATACTTAGGGATCAGCAAAAACTTTTAATGGTAATTAATGATTTATTAGAAAAAAATATGATTAGTGAAAATGAAGTTGAGCATGATGCTAATGGGGGGATAGGGATAACCCCAGAATTAATTCAAAAAATAATTCCTCTGGTTGGAAATACCAATGTTTTTAATGAAGAATTTGAAGAAAATTTAATAGGGCTAAAAAGGCTTCCTTACCATTCTAAAATAGGGGAATTAACTAGAATGGGTATAATGACAGATAAGGATATCAGAGGAAAAATTGAATTTGAAAGAGAAAAAAAAATTAAGGAGGCAATTGAAGAAAAACTTATTAAATATGGGGATTGGTATGAAAAGGAAAGAACAGGGGCAACTTTAGAAATGGCATATTACATAATTGCTCATAATATGTATATCAAAGAAGATCCAATCTGGGAAAAAATGGTCGAACTCTATAAAGATGATCTTAAAGAAGAAAAATTGGGTTATCAGCCTTATGATCCAGACAGGGAAAAAAATTATGACCCAGAAGAAGATAAAACTGAAGGCAAAAGCAGATTAAACTGGTTGGAAAGAACAATCTTAACAATAGATAATAATCCTGATAAAGAATTGATAAGGACATTCAAGGAATTTTATTATGGGGTAGTTGCATCTAAATTCCTCCAAGACCATTTGATAGCAACATTCAAATGGATGAAAAAAGATTTGCCAACTATTATAGGCCAAGAAGTGGAAATGACAGAATCCATTCCTTCGGATATACCAAAGCAAAAAGAAGAATTAAGGAGCTCCATCAAAGATTTGATCATAGCAATAGAAAACCCAGATGCAAGAGACCCGAGCCAAGCGGGAAGATTCCTATTGTGGAGGCCAAAACAAATATTCATTGCAATAGACCTTCTTAGAAAGAAAATTAAGGAAAATAAAGGAAATGACGAGGAATTGGAAAAAATAAAAGATTATTGGGATAAAACATGTATGCTAATAGATTTTGAACATTTAACCACCCAGGGTGTAGACCCTCTTCAGGAGCTAAGGGAAATGTTAAAAGACCCAATGACAAAAGATTATGGAAAAATAGTAAAAACAGTTCATGCTGGTGTTCCTAGCCCTTTGCATTCACATAAGCCCATAAAAGAAGTCGACAGAATGAAAGTATATCAATTATTATGGGAAATGAAAAAAGCAGGCTTGGGGTCGGAAATAAAAACATACCTGATATTTGAAAGGGGAGGATTCAAAGAGCCATATGGTTCAAGTGTAAGAACATTAAAATTATTTGCGAGGCTTATGATCGACAACATAGATCCAGACAATGTTCCAGAAACATTTTATGTAATTCCAAAGAGGCAAGATCTAGCCAGGCAAAGGGCTATGATATTCGAGCATGCAATGGACCCGATAAAGGGGATGCTCAAAATACCAGAAGAAGATTATGCAATATTAGGAACAGGCGCTATGAAAGGGGGTAAAAAACCAGAGGATTGGTTAAAAGAACGATATAAGTGAACTAATTTAATTACAAGAATACAAGGTATATGCATGACATTTCAGTTTGATTTCGAAAAAGAGTTAGAAAAGCCGCTATTCTTAGAAAAAGATTTAAAAAATGAAAAAAAGCCTGCAAATGAAGAAAAAAGTGAATTTAACCCAGCTATTCCAGATTCTGAAGACAATTATTCCAAAGTAATCCAATTCACAAGAAGAATCAAGAAAATTTATGGAGATATCATCAAATCTGTGTTAATCTTCGGCTCAGCAGCAAGAAAAGACATGAAGAAGACGTCAGACATTGATGTTTGGGTTATTGTGGACGATACAGCCACCAAAGGGACAGAAGATATACTCAAGATAAGGGCTCAGCTGCAGATGACTGGCCAAGAAATGAAGGATATTCATGCCCAAATGAACGGGCTCACAGAGTTCTGGAACTGGATGAAAACCGGGTCTCCTGAATTATTCAACTTCTTGAGGGATGGCTTAGTCGTTTATGACACTGGGTTCATTAAGCCAGTTCAAAGAATGCTTAAAATTGGCTTGTTCCCGCCAAGTGAAGAGACTGTAACCCTAAAAGTAACATCATGTGATGGCCTTGTTAAAAGGGTAGAGGCTTCATGGAAAGCAGATGTTTTCGACTTAAGATATGCAGCTACAGATATTTGCCAAGCGGTTGTAATGTATTATTACAAGGATATGCCAGACCAAAAAAGGCTGCCTGAATTCCTTGAGAGGCTTGTTAAAGATCATGGCTTGGAGAAAGAGTATATCCAAAAATACCTGGATTTGAACAAATTATGGAAAGATTTAGACCATAAGATAATTGAAAAACCAACCCCTGAATATGTAGCGAAAGCTGATAAGATTGCCAGAGATATAATAGAAAGGTTTAAAAAGCTGCTGCCCAAAGATTTACAAGAGATAGACATACCAGGGATGGAGTAAATGGAAAGAAAAAGAGAAGATGAAAAAAAGGAAACTGAATTCGAAGAATTAAATACCAAAGAAGAAAGAATGAAAAGGGTTGATAAGTTCAAGAAAAAAGTCTTAGAAAAGTACAAAGATAAAATCAAATGCATTGTTGTTATGGGCTCTATAGTAAGGGATGAATTTAAGCCAAAATCTGATATTGATATGTTTATTGTTGCTGATGATACTGAAAAGCCGATGCCATTTGAGAAAAAACAAAAGATGGATGAAGACATCCTAAAAATGGCCAAGGATATATCACCTAACCTGTCATTTCAGCCTCTGTATACGCTAACAGAATTCATGGATTATGCCAGGATAGGACACCCTATTATTTATAATTTCATAAAGGAAGGCCATGCTGTTTTTGATGCTGGCTTTTTTACACCTTTCCAAAGGCTGTTAAGGGATGGAAGGATACCAATGACCAGAGAGGCGATAGAATCTTACATGGAAGGTGCCCCTAAGAAATTGATGAGGGCAAAGACTGTCAAGCTGTTGATGCTTGCAGAAGATTGCTTCTACGCTATGCTTAATTCTGCCCAGGGTGTACTTATGTTCATGGGTGTTGAGCCACCTGTCCCTAACAAGGCTTATGATGCTGTTAAAAAATATCTTGTTGAGCCTGGGCTAATTGAAGAAGAGTATGCCGAACAGTTGAGGGAAATCATTGAGATAAGAAAAAAGATTGAACATAAGGAAATGATGGATGCTACAGGGCAGTTAGTTGATGATTGGATTGAAAAATCAGATAAATTTATTGACAAGATGTACAATCTGCTTACAATTTTAGAAGAGAAAAAGAAAGGGAAAGTTCTGGAGAGAACACATGATGTTATGAAAAAGGCTGTAGTATCCGCATTAAAATCGTTGAATAAAATGCCTGAAAAAAACGAAGACATCCCAGAAGAATTCAGAAAACAATTCATTGAAAACAAGCTGATTGACGGGTATTACTGGGATGTATGGAAAAAAATGGACGTGATGAAAGATTTGGCAGACAAGGGAAAAATAGACAAGATTTCAGAAAAAGATGTTTATCAGATGAGAGAGTATGCTAGAGGCATGATTAGAGACATTTCTAGAATTCTTGAGAAAAAAGAAAAGAAATAAAAACATTCAATTATATAGTTGATAGGTATGAAAGGAATAATTTTAAGTTACAGGCGGGGAAGGCACACCCAAAATGTTAACCAAATGCTAGTGGGAATAGAAGGGGTAGATAACAAAGAAAAGGCCGAGAAGATGCTTGGCAAGAAACTGCTCTGGAAAACTACCGGCGACAAGGAAATAAAAGGGGAAGTCATTGGTGTACACGGTGGAAATGGGGTTCTAAGAGCTAAATTTGAAAGAAATCTTCCTGGTCAGGCTATTACTACAAGAGTGGAAGTTGTAGAATAAGTTATTAAAATACTATTTCTTAATAAGAATTCATGCCAAAAGTAGCAGTCCTGTTCTCTGGTGGAAAAGACTCAACAAGGACAATCCACTGGTGTTTAGAAAATGGGTATGATATCAAATATCTAGTCACATTAATCCCGGAAAGGGAAGATTCCTATATGTATCATGTCCCGAACATACATTTAGTCGGCAAGTTAGCAGAAGCGATAGGAATACCTTTAATCAAGAAATCATCTTCAGGGATCAAAGAAAAAGAAGTGGAAGATATGAAATTGGCTTTAAAGGGGTTGAATATAAACACAGTAGCATGCGGCGGTATAGCAAGCAATTATCAGAAGACTAGAATAGGAAGAGTTTGCAAGGAACTCGGATTGAATCTACTCGCTCCTTTCTGGGGGGTTGATCCTGAAAAATTTATGCGGGATACTATTGCCTTAGGGTTTGATGTCCGGTTTGTAGGGGTTTATTCCCAAGGTTTTGATAAAAGCTGGTTAGGCCGAAAATTGGATGAAAAATCTTTGAAAGAATTGATTGAATTAAATAAAAAATATAAATTAAGCATAGTTCTAGAGGGTGGGGAAGGAGAAACTATAACACTCGGCGGACCTATCTTCAAGAAAAAATTGAAAATAACTGATTCTGAAATAATATGGGATGATAAGACGAACAGCGGATGGATGAAAATCAAAAAGCTGGAATTAATTTAATTGTATTGATTTTTTTTGAAGTAATATCATTATTTAAAATTAATTTGTTAAAACTAATCATGCCAATTGTAACCAATCCTGTGGTATATAGAGACCTTTATCCAAAAGTTCAAAATGGCAACGAAGATATTGAAGGATGTGGTATAGGCCCTGCTTTAATGTGCTGGCTGGATACTGGGGGGAAAAGTCAGCCTGTGTATAGGACATGCTGTAGAAAAACAGTATTTTATGTGCTGCATAAAGAAAGAGGGAAATATAGTCTCAAACCAATAGAAGTTCATGAATATGATCAAATAACAGTAATGATTTAAAAACTCTTCTTAACTTTTCCTAAAACATCCAAAAACTTCTCAACTTCTTCTCGGGTATTATATAAGTAAAAACTAGCACGAACACTTCCATTAATACCCCGAGAATTAAACCAAGAATGAGCACAATGAGCTCCAGAACGGACCATAATCCCTTCACTATCGAGGATCATGCAAACATCATGCGGATGAATATTATCAAGAGTAAAACTGAGAACACCTGATCTCAACTCAGATTTGAGAACGCCAACTATTTTCAAGCCATTCATCTCTTCAATGCCTTTTGTTGCAAGCTTATTCAGCATTAATTCATGTTTTTCTATGTTTTTCAGCCCTGCTTTCATCAAATACTTTGCAGCCTCCCCTAAACCAATTACACCGGCATAATCCTGCAACCCGGCTTCGAATCTCTCAGGAGGCTCAAGCAATTCATTGCTGGCATAAGTAGTGCTTTTGACTGTATCTCCGCCAACCATAAATGGAGCCAATTTCTCGAGTAAATGATATTTGCCATAAAGGACACCTGTCCCGGAAGGGCCAAGCATTTTATGCCCGGAAAAGGCAAGAAAGTCAACATCAAGTTTTTTAACATTTATTTCTTTATGAGGAACAGACTGGGCTCCATCTAAAAGAACCAATGCATTATTTTCATGGGCAATCTTAATTATCTTCTTCACAGGAAGCGTGTAGCCGTCTATGTTTGAGGTATAGACAATTGACACTAATTTAACTCCTTTAACCCCGTCTTTAAATTTCTCCAAATCGAAAGTCGAATCGCTTTTTGAGCGGACTACCCTATAAATAATATCTTTTGTTTTTGTAAGGATTTGCCATGGAACAAGGTTAGAATTATGTTCACGGTCCGAGCCAAGAACCACATCGCCTTTTTTTAAAGAAAATGAATTGGCAACAAGGTTTATCCCTTCTGTTGTGTTCTTAGTAAAGATTATCTCCTTTGAATCTTTTGCTCCAATCAATTTAGCAATTGTTTCCCTGGAATGCTCAAATTCCTGTGTTACTCTATCTCCCCATTTGTGAATGCTTCTAGCACCACAGGCAGGGTATTCATTGTAATATTCAACTATTTTATCAACCACTTGTTTTGGCCTCAAAGTCTGGCAAGCGTTATCAAAATATATGGGTAGTTTACCATCTATCTTCTTCTCAAGAATAGGAAAGTCCTGGCGAAGTTTATTGACATTCATATTTCTCAACTTTTTTGTATAACACTGTTATATTTTTGAATTTAAATAATTAATGAAATCTTTTTTACTCAGCATTTTTATATACTATAAATCTGAGGTAATTAATTGAAGCCAGAATATCATGCAATAATCTCATTAACAACATCAGTAATATTTTATTTGGTTACCAATTCCATGATTGGGTCAATTCTATGTTTTCTAGTCGGAATCTTCATTGATTTGGATCATTTTCCAGATTTCTGGATATTTGGAAAGAAAAGGATTTCTTTTAACATCAAGGATTTTTTTGACTATTTTTACAAACATGACTATGAAAAAGCTGTGATAATATTTCATACGGTTGAATTTATACCGTTAATATTAGTAATCGGGCAGGCTATCCTGGGAAAAACGCTTACATATGGCATACTTACTGGGTTTGTTGTTCATCTATTATTTGATTATGCTGGGAATGGTGTTGAGCCGCTTACTTATTTCTTGAGTTACAGAATATATAAGAAATTTGATGTTTCATATTTTTGTAAGTGTAAAAAAAATATCTAACTTAATCAAATTACAATTTTCTGCCTTCAGTAAATTTCGAATTACCTGCATTGGAATTTCTGGATTCTGTGATTATTTTTACTATCTCTTGATTTATCTGTTCTGGGGTTTTATTTTCACCATTAATTATGTATGTATTCGGAAAATAACCCTTTAATTCATTGTAATTCTTTCTTACTTTGTCCAACTTTTCAACCTCCTCGAAAAACTCCACACCAAACCTGGACTTTTCTATTCTTTCCACACATACCTTTCCAGGGACATCCATGATAAAAGTGAAATCTGGCTTTCTAAATTCTGAATTCAATTCTTTGAGCCATTCTAAGTTTTTTTCAACATTAAAAGCCAGAGTTGATAAAATATACCTGTCGCACACGACATTATAGCCATCCTTCAAGGCAGGCTCTATCTCGCTGCTTAAATGATGGGCCCTATCTGCTGAAAATAATAAGGCAAAAGTCTTCATATCAACTTCCCATTCCTTTCTTAAAATAGTCCTGATTACACCACCTATTATATTGTTTGTAGGCTCTTTTGTCAACAGGACTTTTTTTCCTTTTGATTTAAGCCAATTTGTAAGCAGGCTGGATTGTGTAGAAAGTCCAGACCCATCGGGCCCTTCAAAAGCTATGAATAAAGGTTTCATAATTATAATTGAGGATGGGATTATTAAAATGTTTAGAGTGCCTAATAATATACTGCCCACTTAACAGCCTTTTATTTATAAATAAGTTCAAAGAAAACTTTCTCCTTTAGGGGAGAGATGAATTTGAACGATACTTTTTAAATGCATAATCATACATACTTTTAGTCTTGAAAGACTGTAAAAAGGTTCTTGGACTACATGTCCTTGAACGGAGTTGCAACCTGACTCACAGGTTTGGCTTGACCCAGCTTTAAAACAGACAAATAAGTTTGTAACCTAATATTCCGTGTCTGTGGCACATACTGATGGGACTTTTCGCAAGAAAATCCGAGATAGTGAATACGAACATCAGGGAATCACCTTACTTTAGTGGGGTGAGGAGGTCAATAACCAAAAAAGCCATAAAAATGCTTAAATATAACTTTATGCAATAATCTTATATGGTAGATAAGAAAAATGCACAAAATTATAAAACACTCGGTAAAACAGAATCCAAACTCATAACAGAACTAACAGAAATGGGGTTGAATTTTTTTAGCTTAAACGATGCCTCAAAAATCCTTAAATACAGTAAAAATAATACCTACCAAATAATCCATTCACTTAAAAATAAAGGTTGGATTAAAAAATTGATGTCTGCGAAGTATGAACTTTTGTCATTTTCAGGAGAACCCAAAGGAGATTTGATGATCATTTCCTGCAATATTGTCTGGCCATCTTACATATCTTTTCTCTCTGCTTTGAATTTTTATAAATTCACTGAGCAGTCCCCAAAAACTATATTTCTTGCGACTACAAAAAGAAAAATGGAAAAAAAACTGAATTCAACAAAAATCCAATTCATCCAAATGAATCCAAACAGATTTTTTGGTTATACAAAAATTGATCGCATATGCATAGCAGAAAAGGAAAAGGCTATAATAGACAGTCTTTTATTTTCACGTTGTGTGAGTCTTGATGAAATCTGTAAATCAATAGAAAATGCAAAGGATGAAATCTCATTTGAAAAATTAGTGGAATATTCCATAAGAATGAAAAATTTTTCACTAAATAAAAGGCTTGGGTATATAATCGAGCTGCTCAAAATAAAAATAGATGAAAAGTTGATTGAAAAACTTAGAAAAAATATTAATGAAGCTTATTCCATCTTAGACCCAACAAAACCTGGATCAAGTAATTATAACAAAAGATGGTTTTTAAACTTGAATTTATCAGAACAAGAATTGCTTCACTGGAAAGAAATATATTAGGTGTTTAAATGCTGACAAAAGAACAATTGTCTGTAATAGCCAGGGAAAATGGAGTTCCTCTATTTACACAAGAAAGGGATTATTTCCAATTACTGTTTTTGTCAAGGCTTTATTCAAGGAAGGTGCCATTAGTATTCAAAGGTGGAACGTGCCTTAAATTTGCTTACAGTTTGCCACGGTTTTCAGAAGATTTGGATTTCAATATATCAGGTGAAGGAAGCAATATAAAATTTTTTCTGAACAACGCATTAGATGATTTAAAACTATTGAATTTCGAATCTGAGTTGAAAGTTGAAAAGAAACTAAAAGTTGGGGTTGGATACAAAATCCAATATAAAGGACCACTGTATACAGGAAAAAATATTACCCTTGGCAGCATATTAATTGACGTGAGTTTTAGAAAAGATATGATAATGGAACCAGAATTACTGACTATACCATCTGAATATCCTGAAATATCGCCATTCCTAGCTTCTTGTATGCCTATTGAGGAAATATTCTCGGAAAAAATTCGATCTTTAATAAAAAGATCAAAACCAAGGGATATATATGACATGTGGTACCTGATTAACAAAGGGGTGAAAATTGACATGAGTTTGATAAATGAAAAGATTGAACTTCAGAAACTGAAATTTGATCTGAACATTCTTGAAAGTGAGATAGAAAGTAAAAGAAATGATTGGAAAAATGATTTATCTCCGCTTATTAATTTTTTACCGGATTTCGATGGGGTCAAAAATGATTTACTTAGGAAATTAGGGGAACTATTAGAATAGACATACATATCTTTCTTAGTAAAAAATCAG
>CAYZVE010000019.1:0-13657 GCA_964481805.1 uncultured archaeon
TTTATTCTCCAAACGTATTAAAAAAACCAAAAAGGCCTAAATTTGAAAGACTATGTAATTTTTCAGAAAAAGTTCTCGGGATAAAAACCCCAGAAAAAATGCAAAAACAATTCAAAGAATGCATTTTTTCAACTGACCTGAATATAACTCCAAATGGTATTTTTTCATTAACTATATTAACATTTGTTTTACTTTCCTTTTTAATTGCACCAACTTTCTTCTTCTCAGGAAGCCTGAAAGTTTTTGCATTATTTATACCTTTTATTGGGGCTTATTTCATTTACACATACCCAAAATATATTGCAGATGTAACAAAGATCAAAGCATCAGACGAGACAATCAAAATCATTTTATATATGGTTATATATCTTAGATTCAATCCGCAGCTAGAAGGTGCATTCAGTTTTGCGGCAGAATACTGCCATGGCCCAATAGGAAAAGATTTCAAGGAACTTCTTTGGGGAATAGAAACTGGTCAATTTATAAACATCAAACAAGCCATAGGAACTAAAATGGAAAAATGGCTGGCATGGGATAAAGAATTTATCGAATCAATGAATCTTCTCTTGTCGATGACAAGAATTGGTTACGAAGATTTGAGGAAAAAAAGCCTCGACAAAGCTTTATCATATATACTCACATCAACTTATGAAAAAATGAGTGAATACAGCAGAAATTTAAGAACCCCGATGACAATGATTCACAGCATGGGGATAACTTTTCCTTTAATGGGATTAGTAATGTTTCCAATGATATCAATTTTTCTTCATGACCAATTCAATCCATATGTAGTTGGTCTTGGTTATATTATTATATTACCTTCTATTCTTTATTTTTACCTGAAAAGAACAATTTCTAAAAGGCCTGGAGCATTTTCTTTCCCGGATATTTCTCACCATCCCAACCTTCCGCCAGAAGGGAAATATGAACTGAACATATTCAATAAAAAAATCCTTGTTCCCGTACTTTTATTGAGCCTTATAGTTTTGTTTTATGTATCAATTCCTGGAACAATTCACGTATTCAATTTAGCATCTAAATACTTTACCCTAAAACAAGATCCATTTACATTCGAGGATAATTGGAAAGCATATCTAAGTGAGCAGTATGAACCAGGCTCTCTCTTTAAATTATCATTCTTTTCTTTGAGTATAATTCTTGGCATATCATTCTCTTTGATTACATATCTTTTTGGGATGAGTTATCAGCGCCTAAAAATAAGGGATGAAATTAAGATGGTAGAAGATGAATTCCAAGTAGGGTTATTTAATCTGTCAGATATATTATCATCTGGGATACCAGTCGAAACAGCACTTGAGGAAGTTGCAGAAAAATATAAGCAATCAAAAATGGATAATTCTCCAATATATGGGTTTTTTGTTGACCTTATCAGGAATATGAAAAATATGGGGATGACATTGGAAAATGCTGTCTTTAACAAAAAATACGGTGCTATAAGGAGATTCCCATCAAAACTCATCAATGATATAATGATGATAATAATCTCCGCATCAAAAAAATCATCTGAAATACTTTCATCTGCAGCAAGATCCATATCAGAATTCCTTTCAAAAACCAAAAATATTGAGTCCATGATGAAAAAAATTTTAGAGGACATATCATCTGCTATTCAACTACAAGCAGTCTTTATTGTTCCATTCATGTGCGCAATTGTTGCAACTATGGCAACATTTATTGTTGAAATACTTCAGAAAATTTCAAAAATTTTAGCGAGTTTAGAAGAAACTTTCAATATGGGAGGAACATTTGTGCATGGAGGAACTGTCAAACTTAGTGATAGCCTTGGATTAATTCAAATAGAAAAAATTATGCCACCAACATTATTTCAGTTGATAGTTGGAATATATATGATAGAAGTTGTTTTCATACTTTCATATTTTCTAAACGGAATAAGAAATGGGTTTGATGAAACTACCAGGAATGTCTTAATTGGAAAGACATTGTTAAAATCCACATTGCTTTACTCTGTCTTACTGTTGATTTCATTGTTTTTATCAAAAACTTTATTCCCTATGTTGGGTGGTTTATAAATGAAAGGTTTAGCCATAGATACAATCGGAATAATCATAATAACATTATTTGGAGTTGCAATGCTGATTATTTTTGTTTCAGGATCATTGAATGACTTAGCAAAAAATGCGTTCTGTTACTTTTATCAAGATGTATTTTCCAAGAGCAATGATGCATGTAAACCAAAAGAAACAATACCAGAAGAAATCAAAATTACAGCAGAATCGTCAAAGGATCTGGCAATATATATAGGGGCTTATTCTATTCTATGCTGGGAAAATAGTATAAAATCGTTGAAGACAAAAGACACTAATTGCTATAAATTAATTATAAATGAAGGGGATTTTGAAGTAACTGAAACCAATGTTACAGATATTCTTGCAAATGAAGATGGTTGCTCTTTACTTGAAAATTCCTTAGTAAAAGATATTAATGGAAATCAAATAGATTATCCCGGAGATTGCGGTGTGAATGATGGTTTGGAATGGGATATCGATGGGAATATTATCAAAGATCAAAATTTGATTTTGATAAAATATGATGATTCATTGGAAAAAATTGTTGTAAAAGGATGATCTAAATTTTTTTCATTATCACCAATAGTTCACATTAATATCCCCGTCAGTTCCACCAATTTTAACAACATAATCACGATACCCAAAATTTCCTGTAATTTTATTTAACAGGAAAAAAAGCGATTTTTGTTCAAGATAACTGATAACTTGAACTTTGGAATTAACATGCCTGCATTCAACATCTTCCATAAATTTTATACAGATATTATTGCCATAAGACACATAATCAACGGTATAATCTTCCCCATCATCTGAAGCATATACAGACTCAACAAAGTTTGAAAAGGAAACCAATTTTGTAACAGAATCCAAAGTATGAGACTCAAAAACAAAATTAACATCAGATGCTATAATATCCAAGCTTTCCAATGAGTCTTGCCTATGCTTCTCGGCTACAAGGTCTGAAAATATCTTAAGGTAAATTGAAAAGACTATAAAAGATATCAATATCCCACCCATGACCCATATCCAGGTTGATATTCCTTTAGACAAATAACCCACTAATTTATTATAGGTTTCACATAAATTAAATATGATTAAAGCACAAATGTCAATGGAGTATATAATCAAGATATTGATTTTACTCGTTTTAGTAGTAACAATAATAGCTTTAATTATTAAATTTTCAGACGACATAAAAAGAATGGTAAAAGATTTATTCCCGGAAAAGAATGATTATGATTTTCCTCAGCTATTCGAAAAATCAAGTTTTTCTGCTGGAGAAATCTCAGCATATGTGGAAAGCTGTTATTCAACTATGTCATCTCTTCCAGAAGATGAACAAAGTGATGAAGTGTGCTATATTTTGCAAGCAGAGAATGGGTTCACAATCACACAAGATGATTTAATTAATAAACTATCAGCTGAACTAAAAGGTAAAACACAAATAATAACAGATTTTAGCAAAGGCATCATCAAAATCCAATATCAAGATGTAGAAAACAATATTTCAGTAAGGGATTAAAATGAAAGGTTTTGCCCTGGATACAATCGTTTATGTGTCAATAGCATTGGCAACAATAGCAATTCTACTCTTGATTTTAAATTCTATAATACCGAATTTTCTTGGAAAATCTTTGTGTAAATTTTATAATATATTTTTAATGTTACCCCTCCCCGAGCAACTTAAATCTGGGATTGATACGTGCTCAATTTCACCAATTATGGAAAGGGTATTTTTAAGCAAAGAAACAGCAAATCCTGTTGTCCTGACAAAATATATTGATTTATGTTGGGAGAAATCTGGGGGGGGAAAAACAGGATTGACATTCATTTGTTATGAAATTTTTGTGGAAAATATCGAAAAATCATTCAATGAACAAGATATCACGTCATTATTTAGCGATAAAATAGATTGGAAAATCGGCTCGATAGAAGGGGAAGATATGACTGTCATCATCAAATATAATTCAACATCCAACAAAGTAGAAGTGATATAATGGAGATAAATTTATTAGGAACAATTATTATTTGTTCAGTTGTTTTAATTGTTTCTTTATTGATCATAAAATTCATTGGTTATGAAGTTAAAATAGAATTTACTGAAGTTGTAAAGGAAGTTATTGATGATGTATATTCTATGTTCCTTGGTGGAAATTACAATATTTGTGAATCTTATGATAATGAGTATATTTCAATTAAAGATTTTGAAACATTATTGGTTGCATATTCCAACAAGCAATGCGAAAATACAAAAATTAGTGTAATCCTAAGCTTTCAGTTAACAAGAGATGATATTTCTGAAATTTCAAGAAACCTAGAAATAGCTAAAAGTGGAGAATTAATAATTTATGATCGCCAAGAACCTCTTGGTGCTGGGGCAATTATTGTAAACGGAAATTATAGTGAATATTTATTTAAAACAAATGATTTAGTGGAAATGTGGGATGATGGTTATCCAGAAAAGGATGTTATTTTGAATTTGACAGGAACTGATTGCAAAGATGGTGCTTGTTTACCAAGGGAAACTGAACATGATAGGTGGGGCTGCCCAATAACAAAAGACATAACTGAAGGGAATGAATGTGAATGCAACAGAAAATGCAAAGATAATTTGGTTTGTTATAAGATTGATGGAGTTTCAAGAGAACCTGACGGTATTATTGGCCATTGCTGCCCTCAGGGAGAAATATGGGATGGAAATAAATGTGAATTTCAATATACATTCACTATTCTATTCATGCAGCTCAAAGAAGAAGATGAAGAATTCGCACCAATAGATAATTTTGAAGAAAAGGCTAGAATAGGAAAAGACAATTGGGTTAGATTGACTCCTTTGAACAATTGCGGTGATAAGGTTGGGATGATTGTTGAAGATAGATATTGTGAAGTTCCTGATCAGGAATTAATTTGTAATTCATTAACTGGGGATTCAGCTTTTGCAGAAACAACTCAAAATATTCTAGACTGTATTAAAGAATGGGGATATAACAGTATTTACACCAGAGTAGAAGGAATTATTCCTGGAGAAAATGTATGCTGCATAGGAGAAGGTTGTATTGGTGGATATACAGGTGGGTATAATTATCCGCTTGTAAGTTCTGAAGATAATATTCGATTTGTAACTAGCCATGAAATGGGTCATACTTTCGGTTTATGTGATGAAGCTTATGGGGGCGGGACATGCACTGGCCAATTATTAAACACATGTAAAAGTAAATATTGCTCTCCTGTAGGTGGTGGGATGGGATGCATTCCAGGATCAAATTGTTGCCCCAACAAGCCTGAAATGAACAGTATAATGTGCACTAGCCCCGAAACATGTAATAGAGAGAATGAATGTTCATACAGTGAAAATTTTGCATCAACAAGTTATGGGCATCTTGAAAAAGAATTGGGTGAATTTTGTGAATAATATGAAAAAAATATTAATTGGCTTAGTTTGTTTAATATTAGTCCCATGTATTTTATCAAAAATTGAATTACAAAAAATATATAATCTGCAGATGGAAATATTCAAGGATGACAGTGTTATTCTTCAAGATTTTAATTTAGATGAAGGGACTATAAGCACTTTCCCCCAAATACCAAAAGATTATTCCATCAAAATTCTTGAAAAGAAAGGTAATGTTTTATTTAAGAAAGATATTGAAGTTTCTTTTATTTTAAACCTTGAGCCAATAAAATCAATCCAATTAAATAGCACTATCATTCACCTAAGACTGCCTTATTTTGAAAATGCTGAAAAAATAACAATTAACCATGGGAACAAAGAAATATTTTCAATTGATGTTTCTGAAAAAATATGTAACAATAATTCCTTATGCGAATTGGAAGAAAATAAATACAATTGCCCTGGAGATTGTTTGAAAGAAAAGCAAATTTTATGGGTATTATTCGGGCTGATTGTTGCCATTCTAACAATGGGAATAGTTTTTCTTTTAAAGAAAATTAATTTATTCTAAGTTTCACTAATTTATTTCATGAAAGGTTCTAATCAAGCAATTCCAACCTATCTTTATGTTATCATTGGCCTAGTTATTGGGGCAATGATGTTTATGATGATTTCAAAATATTCCAAAGTGTTTATTAGCGAAAACAAAGTTATCACCATAAATGGAAATAATAAAGAAATATCTGAAGCAATTGCAAAAATTATAGAAGGATGCTGGGAAGAGCATAGAATGAGTTTAGATGATAAATCAGGTATTTGCAAAGAAATAGAATTTGAAGACCAGTTAAAAATCAAAGAAATAGAATTAAATGAATTTTTGGATTGTGAGAAATTACCAAACATTAACTGTTATCCAGATGAATGCGAATGTTCATCTGATTATTTTGACGATAATGACAAAATCTTTTGGTATGCAGAACCAGAGAATACCCAATTAAAGATTAGTTATTCAGGCTCTTTAAGAAAAATCATTGTTGTTGGTTTTCCATGTGATCCGATTTGCATGTGCATAAATGAGTGCAAAAAATTTTGTTTTAATAATAAACAAATCTGTAAAGGCACAAATTATTTCTATGGGTGCAAGGATAATTGTGAACGCTCAAATGGGATATTAAGTACAACTAGTATATTAGAGGTGTAAAATACTTAGAGGAAAATTTATGAAAGGAATTGCCAACTGGATAATTGTTATGGGGAGCATTGCAATAGGTGCAACCATCTTCTTCATCAGTGCAACCCTAATTATAAAACAAATGAAAATATCAGAAAAACAGACAGTTTTGGAACAAATGCAAGATTTTTATATCAAGCTAAAAGATGTTTGTAATTCGGGAAAAGGCACAATATTTTATTATAAGATTGCATTGTCAGATAATGTAAAATCTATTTATGTTTCTAACAGTAGCTATGAAGCACCACCCGATAAAGTTTCCTCATTAATAACTGATAAAGAATCTGCCACCGGAAATTATTCCTGCATATATTTTTTTAGTGATAATCTTCCAATTTGTGAAAAAATTGGGTGTATAACTAAACTTACATATATAGGAACTCCATCTATGAAAATGACACTTAAGACCTTACTAGCATCTTTGAAGAATCAAGATCCAATTTATGAATATAATATAAAAATAGAAAAGGTGGATGATTATTTATTAAACGCAACAGTAGAAAATATTAAAAGTTTCAAACCAACTACCACAACTTCAATCACTACAACAACTGTTACAATGCCTACTACTGGGGAATAAGACTAGAATTAAAAGACGGGAAGTGTGATGAAGACTGCTTAAATCAGGGGAAATCGGGATTGGATGTTGATTGTCACAAAAAAGTGAATTGGGTATATATAATAATAATTGCGGTTGCTTGCCCATTAATTGTTGCAATTATTATATTTTTCATTGCAAAGAACAAATTTAGGCAGTAAATTATTATTATATACCAAATTAATAATATTTCATGAAAGGTTCTTCAGTTTTATCAGAAAATATACTAACAGGGCTTTCGATAATTATCTCGTTCATATTAATAATATTAGTTGTAAGAACAGTGATATCATACCAAACAGAAAGAACTTATGAAAATTTATTGGGGTCTATCGGGAGAGATATTGTTGCAATAGTAGATAGGCTATCATCCACTACTGGATCTGGCCTAATTGAATATAATATTCCAAAAGGGGTTCATGTCAATTTAACAATTGGTTATAAATCTGTCTTTGTTTTAGCTGGGAAAGATGGCATTAAAAAATTCTTTTCCGGGAACTTGAATTCTGGACCATATGTTTTTGATGAGCCGGAAGTCCTTTGTTTTGTTAAAAGCAAGTATGATAATGAGGTTGTTATTGTTGATGAAAAATGTTCATGCAATATTAAACCCGGTGTTTGTGACATTATTGAGCCTACAATTACAACAACAACTGTTATAACGACGACAACTTTGTCAGGTGGTGGTGGCTCAACAACGACAACCTTGCCGCCTGAAATTAATTTTGACAATTACAATCCATGGCAGGGATTGTTTCAATGTCACGTCAATAATGCTATTGAGTATGACTATGTTAAGGGTGGCGCAATTATAATTACATTAGGAGAGATGCAGCCAGATAATTCAGAAGAACTTAGTGAATCAGCTGTTTCGAATTTAATTTCGCAGATTAAAACCGATAAAAAAATTTATTTGCATTTTATGATTTATAGGGATGAATATCATATGAATGCATTTCCAAGTTGGGTTAAGTTTAACCTTATAAAAGATAGTATGGGATTATACCCGCAGCCTTGGGACCCAGTCTATCAGGAAAGTCTTAAAAAATTTTTGGAATTATTAAATGATGCCTTAGATGAAAACGGCGTCAAGAACCAAATTGAATATATTGAACCTGCTGTTGGTGGGCTTTGGGCTTCAACCGGCCTTTATTCAAGAAGCATAAAGGAATGGATAGCGGCAGCAGGATGTAGACCTGATAATTATACTTGCCTAGGGGAAAAATATAATCAAGGTGTGAATAAGATTATCGATATATATTCTGAATCATTCCCTGACACTCCATTGATGATAATAGGAGGAGGCTGTATAAGATCAGAATGCAATTATAATGGTTTTAACCAAGTTTTAGGCAAATATGGAATGAAAGTTATGTTTAAAATGGCTGGATTGGGGGCAAGACCAGACTGCGGATTCAGGGAATATTCTTTCAACCCAATCTGTGGGAATAATGCAAAAACAAAATGCGGCCAGGAGCCAACTGGTAAAAGTATTGTTTGTGGAAAGCCAACTGATTTCTTCAATTCAAGCGACCCTTGTGGGAAAAACTATAATCAAATTTACACAGAATCACTCAAAAGAGAAAAAATTAGTTATTACTGTATGTATATTGATGATATTAAATGTGGTAAAAACCAGGAAACAAATAAATTTGTTGCCCAGCATCTTGGAGCCCAGATAGAGCTTGTTAGTTTTGAATTAAACCCAAACAATGGAGTTGAGGCTGGAAGTTCATTTAATATCAATTTCAACTGGAGAAACACAGGCAGCACTGCACTTATTGCTCCTTTGAAAAATGGTCTTAAATGGGAGGCAAGCTCTTATAAGCAATTCTTAGAATTTGAAAAAGATGGTGAAATTGTTTATTATAAAGAGTTTGATGTTAATCCCCCAACTAATACATGGCAGACTGCAAATCTTTTGTATGAAACCTCGAGCTCAATCACATTAAATATACCAGATAGTTTGAAAAATCCTAGGAGTGATACAGCCTATAAATTATATGTTGGTTTTACAGACCCGAACGGTGAAAATATTAGATTCAGGTTAAACAATGTCCAAAATAATGATTTTGAACATAGAAGATATCTTCTAACAGATTCTTTTGTTGTAAGGGGTGGCGGATGAAATGTTTAATAAAGGCCAATTAAGTTATATAATAAAGCCGATGACATTAGTAATCACTATAGTATTACTTGTTTTTCTTCTTCAAACACTCTACACAAACAAAGTGAGAGAGAGAACAGTTGAAAAAAATTTGGATATAGTAAGTACAGCTACAAATATTCTATTGATACTTGCAAATTCAGAAGAATGTTTGGCATATGATGATTCATTAATAATTACCAAAGCCAATATACTTGACATTGAAAAAATTGAATCATTTAATTCAAACTACCAAGATATAGAGCCGGAATGTGCAAGAAATTATGATTTTGGATGGAGAGTTAAGATTGAACAAATCAACAAAAACAATATAGTAGAAAGAAAATGGGAATTTGGAGCAGATAGTTTCTCAGATGATAAGCTAGTTAAAAATCAAGTTGAATTCTGGATACCAGTGGCGATAAGATATTCTGAAAACGATGTCAGATTAGGAAAAATGAATATTAAACTCGTGGATGGTGAACTGGAAAAATTAGCTGGGTTTTTTGACTGGTCGTGCAAAATGGGAAAGATGAATAGAATGAGTTCTTTAACAACTGAAATAATGATTAGCCAGCCTGCGACCTATGAAAATGGAAAATTGTGTTTTGGCCAATATTGCAGAAAATTATTATGCGAACTAATTTACTTTGATGGGCTTGATTCAGAAGGCACCCATGAATTAACAGTTAATTATCAAGAACCCAATAAATTATTGGTGAGTAAATGAAAGGCCAAATAATGGAAATGATGGGTTTTCTAATACTTGCTGTCACAATAACAGGCATCATCCTTTTGATAAAGTATCAACTTGTTGGAAATTATGAAAGAAGTTTCTCAGCTTTGAGCGGAAGGCAAGAAACAGAAGGCTTAAGGTCTGGGATCAATAGCATCCTAAGCACAACAGAAGAAAAATCTGGAAAAAGCATGGTTGAATTAATTGGCACTGCTGTTCATAATGAAAAAGATGTTATATATTTCGGCCCAGTTATTGGAGATGTTGATGTTAAAGAAGAAATAGAATGGAGATTTGATTCAATATTGGGCCATGGAAAGTGGTACTTAAAAGCGAAACCCCCAAAAATAATCCCGCCTATCCAAGTTATCATGATATTAGATTCATCAGCAAGTTTATGTGATGATGTGAAAGAGATAAAGCAAAATCTTTTACCAACAATTAACGATTTAATAAAAGATAAAAAAAATATAACAGCCACAATTTACATGCTCCCTGGGCAAGGTGAAGAATGTTGTGGGGAAGAAAAAATAAAAATGAAATGTGAAGGTGATGATGGCATCAATATAGAAGAAACTTCATATCTTCACTGCCTTGATTTTGAAACAGGTTTTGGATCAGGATGCACTAGGCCTCCGGAAAACGAGGAAGATTGGGGGAGGGGTTTATCATGCGCAATTCAAAAAGGTCCAAATGAAGGTTGGGTAGATGATTCTATAAAAGTAGGAATAGTTATTTCGGATGAAGTTAGTTATGGGAGTGAATTGAAGGATGATTCATGTGACTTAAATCAAGAAAATCAAGATAGTTTAGATATTGGTATAAATGCAGCTAAAAATTTTGGATTGAAAGTTTTTTCAATTAAAACAAACACAGGCAAATCATGCTGCAATGAATGTGAAAATTGCCAAAGCGAATGCAATATCTGTTTAATGTGGTATGACGATGTTCCTGATTGGCAGGATACATGGGTTGAAAGAAGATATTTCACAAAAGTTCAATGTAGTTGCGATCAAGAATTAGAAAATCAAATGGTAAAAATTTCTGAAGAAACTGGAGGAAAATTTTATACAGTCCAAAAAGCAGAAGAAGTCTCAGAAGCTATAAGGGAGATATTAACTGAGATAGAATCAAAAGAAGATTACTTTCTAGAAGCAGGAAATTCTAGGCCAGAAGAAAAAAATATAAGGAGTTATACCATTACTATACCTGTTCCTTATACAGGAGAGTATACTGATGTTAACATTTATTATTGGAGTTGAGATAAATGGATAAAAAGGGAATAGCGTTTTCAGTAATACCAATAATAGCATTACTCAGTATTTTAAGTCTATCAATATGGTCTGCTTATCAACTATCTATTGGATCTAAATACACTCAAACATATTCAGAAATAAACAAACCGGATACATCATCATTTAAGATTGAGACTATTAAAAATCTTTTAAGGCAATCATTAATTTATTCATCAACCCAATCATTCCTAGAAGTCGCTGAAAGAGGTGGAACTTCTTACCCAATAACATACTGGTACTGCAATAAAATGGCTAATCCACCAGAAATTGAAGAAGTCAATTCAGCTTTATCTAAATCATCACTCGGACACTTGAAAAATTACATTGAAAATTCTAAAGAAGAAGGTAAATTATTTGAAATGAAAGATGTCCAAATCAAAGATTATACATGCGCGGGAATCTATGACCCCGGAAGAAGTTCTTGTGATACATCTAGCTCATCTGAATGCGAATATTTTTGGACTACCGCTACTGGTGAAAATACAATAGAAGTTTATGAGCCAACATACATGAGTGAAAAGGATGATATCATAGGAATGGTTGAAAAAACAAGATTCTATTGGATATATTATAGAATGTACAAAAATACTTTAGATAATCCTTTGACAAAAGAAATACAAACAGAAATTTTAGATGTCTGTTTAGAAGATTTTGATATAAGTAATGTAGAACAAATTCTTGAGGAAGCTTGCCAAAGATATGAAAGATTATTTGATGAATATGTAGAATGTTCGTGGGAAATACCATGTTTTAGTATTGGAAGAGATTGTATAAATTCTGACTGTACAAGAGGCTCGGTTGATGATGAAATATGTTATCCAGAAGCAAGCGCAGTAGACGAAAAAAAAGTGTCTTTCCAAGGATGGGAAGGGAGTTTAAGTTTTAAAATAAAACTTGTTGACAACAAATACCTCATTACAACCAATAGAAAAGAACTTGTCCCATTGACTTGGAATATATGGGGAATGATAGTTTTTACTCCTCCAAATATTTGTTATCCTACAACTACAGTCTCGACGACAACTATACTTACTCCAACGACTATAGTTACTCCAACAACAACTACAACTCAACCATCAGAAACAACCACTACAGTAAAAATGACTACAACGACTAGAATAGTGACTACAACAACCCGACCACCCGTTCCTGACCTGCCTGACTCTAAGTGAAAAACATTAAAATAGGTAAAACAAATAATAATTGATAAAAATGAAAAAAGCTCAGATGTCATTGGAAATGATAATTGGATTGCTTATACTTCTCGTTGTAGCTGTTGTTGTCATCAGGATGTTTCTCAGTAATATAGGTGGGATAGATAAGCCACAGAAAGATATTGACCAAGTATTAATCGAAATGAACTTTAAGAGCAACTGTGAAAATTTATGTAATCAATATTTATCAGGCGGTTCGCAGGCAACTTTAGCAAAATACTGTTATACTCAAATGTTAGGGGATCCGGACTTGAATAGAAATGGAAAAATAGATGCATTCCAATCGTATACAAAAGTCCTTGATGTATGTGAAGATAGATTATATTGCTTTCATATAATTCCATGCAAAACAGAAGCTGGAAATATAGATTGGGATGACTGCAGACAGATCGTTTGTCAAGCTTATTATAATGTCTATAAAGATTGGGCAAAAGCAGATGAAAAAGTCTATGAACTATTTCCAAATGTAGGTACATGTGAAATCAATGATGATGAAAACTGGTGGGTGATGTATTTCGGATCTAATCCTTGTACAGACCCTGGACAACCACCCAGTGAAGAAGAAGAATTTAGCTTAAGTCTTGGTGCTTGTACTATTCAATCTTCTAATTGGAGTTTTAGTTGTGTTATAAATTCAATGACTGGTGAATGTGAAAATGGTCTTGCTATGGTTTGGTCAGATAATCCTACTAGAATTGCAAGTGCAGTACATGGAGTTGATAATTATGGAGTAATAAATTTTGGTACCACTTTTAGTGGATCAGTTGATTTAACAAATGATGGTTTGCAAAATTATGATTTTACGGATAATCCTCCACAAAATCCATGTTTTTTTTCATATAAATGCGATATTAATTTAGATAATAATCCAGAAGATCCTGAAGATTTGATTGTATTTTCCAGTAGCTGCCAAATAGTATAAGATATTTATACTTCTTATTTCATTAATTCTCTGGGTGAGTTGATTAGATAGCTTCGCCTTGTCTTCAAAAACAAGG
>CAYZVE010000020.1:0-13642 GCA_964481805.1 uncultured archaeon
TCTCTATGAAAGCCGCTATCTTATTAGTCGGAAAAGCATTCGACAAAATCTTATTGGATAAAAATATGATGGGTAAGGTCAATAATAAACTTTACCCTGATTTTCTACTTTCGGAGATACTGTGTAAACGAAGGGTGTGAAGGTCCAGAATGTGCTGTTTCTTCCCCTCAATATGGCGAGAAACCTGCTGAATTGGAAGGTGCCTATATAATTTATCATTTACCACAACGAACTGATGAAATAACTGAAAAAACACTCCCAGGACTTCAAGAAGATTCTAAAATAAAAATTAGAATTTTTGCAATTAATTTAATAAGCGAAGAAATGGGAGAATATGAATTAATTTAGTTCACAAATGTTTCAAAAATCCAAACTCTTGAACTAATTCAATAGTTTCCCAAAAAAAGGTCCCTAGGTTTTAGGAAGGACCTTAATAATGTTTACTCAAACCTAGTCTTCTTGAATTTGAAGATTACCTATAGGAAATATTTATTAAAAATAAACTCTTTATACGAAAACTAACAATAATTATATATATGCCATCACAAAAAACAAGAGAAGTCCTGAAAGAAGTTCTGAAAAAAATCAAGCCGTCACTCGAACAAAGAAAAAAAATCAATGATTTTAGTAAAAAAATTCTTGAGGTAGCAAGCATCAAAGCATCAAAATACAGAGGAAAAGCAATGATAGCAGGTTCACTGACAAGAGATACATGGCTGCCATCAAAAAATGAATTTGACATTTTCATGATTTTCCCAAAAGATATTTCTGAAGAAGAATTAGAAGAATATGGGCTGGAAATTGGAAAAAAAGTGATTGAAGATTTAGGTGGGTCATGGAAAATAGAATATGCACAGCACCCATATGTTAATGGGAATATTGATGATATCACAGTGGATTTAGTTCCATGTTATGAAGTTAAATCAGGAGAAGAAATTCAATCAGCTGTAGACAGAACACCATTTCATGTAAAATATCTTGAAAAAAATTTTCCAAAGCAATTGTCTGACGACGTTAGGCTGCTCAAAGCATTGCTCAAGGCTCATGAAATTTACGGAGCAGATGCAAAAACTGAAGGTTTCTCTGGTTATATTTGTGAGTTGCTTGTCATCAATTATGGGAGGTTTGTCGATGTTTTGCAAGCTGTAAATGAATGGAAACCTGAGGAAATAATAGATATAGAAAAATATTGGAAAAAAGAAGATTACAAAAAAATAAGAAGAGATTTCAAAGATGAAATTTTGATTATTATCGATCCTGTTGACAAAAATAGAAATGCAGCTGCATCAATATCTGCAGAAAATTTTTACAAATTCAAAAAAATTACTAAAGAATTCCTTAAAGAACCGGCACAAGAATTTTTTTCCAAAAAACAAATCAAGCCATTAACAGAAAAAGAACTGAAATTTCATTTGCAAAACAGGGGAACAGAATTATTTGTAATTAAATTCGGAAAGCCTGATGTTGTGCCAGACATATTATGGCCGCAATTAAGAAGAGCAGCCAAAAGGCTGGAAGGAATTTTAAGCGAGTACGAATTCAAAATTCATAGAAGTGATTGTTGGTCTGATGAAAAAAATATTTGTGCAATACTGCTTGAAATGGAAATCAGTAAACTTCCGCTGATAAATGAAAAAATAGGACCTTATGTCTGGAAAGAAGATAATTCCGGTAATTTTTTAAAAAAATATGAAGGTATTGCAATCAATGGCCCTTATATCAGAGAAAACACATGGAGGGTGGAAATAAAAAGAGAGTGGAAATCTGCTTTAGGAAAATTAAAAAATACTTTAAGCGACAAGGAAGAAATTTTAAAAGCCAAGGGTCTTCCAAATTTTATTTCAACTGAAATATTTGAAGGATTTAAAATTTTTGAAAATGAGAAGATAAGTGAATTATTGAAAGATAAGGAATTTGGTATTTTCATGAGAAAGTATTTTGAGAAAGAGAAATTGGGTGTTTAGATGAATTTAAAGGGGTTTTTGAGACCAAGTACAAAAAAGATAGGTGTATCAATTTTCCTTTTTATGATGGTGAGTATTATTTTTATTGGAAATGGAACAAATTTATATAGAGGACCTTTTATCCCACCTGAAATAGCTTTATGTGATCCATGTGGTTGCAAAGAATTTTTCGGTTATCCTATTAAATTTTATGAACCAGTTTTTTGTGAGGAATTTAAAGAATTTTATAAACCAATGAATTTCAATATTTTTAGCCTAATTGCTGATCTGTTTTTTTGGTATAGTGCCTCTTGCTTAATATTTTTGACATATAAAAAGTGAGAAAATGATTCGTCCACCAGCTGCAGCAGGAAGTTTTTATGATTTAGATCCTGAAAGACTAAAAAAGCAAATCAAGTCATGTTTCACAGGAGATTTAGGTCCAAAAGAAATCAAGGAAGAAGATTTCAAAGCTTGTGTTGTGCCTCACGCTGGTTACTCTTACTCAGGTTCAGTTGCTGCGCATGTATATGCAAAAATCAAAAAACAAATTACATAATTATTGGACCAAACTACAGTCCTTATGGGAGTGAATTCTCCATCATGAAATCTGGTGAATGGAAAACACCATTAGGTGGAGTGAAAATAAATGAAAAAATTTCTGAGGAATTAATGGGAAAATGTAATTTGTTGAAGAATAACAGTGTATCTCACCAGTCAGAACATTCAGTAGAGGTTCAATTGCCTTTCCTTCAATATAGGTTTGGGGGTGATTTTACTTTTGTGCCTATTGTCATTGGTGGTTACCAACCTACTTACGATTTTTTAGAAGAATGCAGAGTCTTGGGTGAAACCGTAGCAAATGTGATTGAAAAACAGAAGGATGAATGGATTATTATCGCTTCATCTGACCTTTCCCATTATGTCCCATATGAGTATGCTTACCAAGTCGATAAATGGGTCATTGAAAGCATTGTCAAAATGGATGAAGAAGAATACTTTGACAGAGTTCAGGAAAAAAACGTAAGCACATGCGGTATCGGTGGTGTTGCATCTGCCGTCATCGCAGCAAAAAAACTTGGTGCAGAGAAAGGGAAATTATTTAAGTATGCAACTTCTGGGGATAGTATCGATGACAAAAGCAGTGTTGTTGGATATGGCAGCGTTATTCTTTCATAAATAATTCTTTTTATCTCTTATTACTATAATGATGTTATGAACAAAATTATACTCAAACATGCGCTGTTAAATGCAATCCAGTATGAAGGCCAAGCTGATGTAAAAGCAGTTGTTGGGAAAATCTTCGGTGAAAACCCTGATTTTAAGAAAAACATGAAAAAAACAATGGAAGAAGTCAATGATATGATAACTGAAGTCAATTCATGGAATCTAAAAAAACAAAAAGAAAAGCTAAAAGAAATGGGAATAGAAGTTGAAAAAAAATCCAAAGAAGATAAACACAAACTACCAGAATTACCCAATGCTACTTTAGGAAAGGTTGTGACTGCATTCCCCCCAGAGCCGAGTAAATATCCGCACATTGGCCATGCAAAAGCCGCTTATATGAATTACCTTTATGCAAAAAAATATAATGGAAAATTTCTTTTAAGATTTGAAGACACCAACCCAAAACTCGTAAAAAAAGAGTATTATGATGCGATTGTTGATGGGTTAAAATGGTTAGGGATAGAATGGGATGGTAAAATAGAGTACATAACTGACCATATAGAAGAATATTATGAAGCAACAGAAAAACTGATTAAAGAAAATAAAGCATACATTTGTTTTTGTAAATCAGAAGATATCAGCAAGCATAGAAGAGAAATGGCAGAGTGTTCATGCCGAAGTAAACCCATCAAGGAAAATATGGATGATTGGAAAAAAATGCTGTCGGGAGAAATAAAAGAAGGTGAAGCTTCGGTTCGTTTGAAAATTTCAATGAAGCATAAAAATGCAGTGATGAGAGATCCATCAATAATGAGAATAATAGATCATCCACATGTGAGGGCTGGAAATAAATATAAAGTATGGCCAATGTATGATTTTGGAACTTCATTAATGGATTCATGGATGGGTGTTACACACAGAATAAGGTCAAAAGAATTTGAAATGAGAAAAGAACTTCAGACATTTATACAAAAAACATTGAATTTATCAATCACAGAAATAAGTGAGATTGCAAGATTTAATTTGGAAGGTGTCGAATCATCGGGAAGAAAAATAAGGGAAATGATTGATACAGGGCAACTTTTAGGATGGGATGATCCAAGATTAACAACATTAATGTCGTTGAAAAGGAGAGGTTTCCAGCCAGAAGCTATAAAAGAATTTCTAGTTGCAACCGGTGTATCCAAGACCGAATCTACCATAGAATGGAATAAATTTGAAAGTTTTAACAAAAAAGTAATCGAGCCAATTGCTAATAGATATTTTGCTGTTTTTGATCCCATTTGCATCAATGTTACGGGTTGCCCGAAAACAACCCAGGCAAAAGAGACATTGCACCCAGATCACCCTGAAAGAGGCGCTAGAATTATTCCAGTCAACACAAATAAAATATATGTCACAAAAGAAGATTTTGAAAAATTCCAGGGAAAAAAAGTGAGGTTAATAGGTTTATTTAATGTTAATCTGAACGAAGATGCTAAGTATCTTGGAAATGAAATTATTCAAGAAATGCCGAAAATCCAGTGGGTTTCTGAAGAGAATATCCATGTTGAAATTTTGATGGATGACGGTTCAATTAAGAAAGGTATTGTTGAACCAGAAGTTTTGAGATTAAATATTGGTGATATTATTCAGTTCATGAGATTTGGGTTTGTTAGGTTGGATGATAAAAAAAGAATGAAATTCTATTTTACACACAAATAGAGCAATTCTTTAAATATTTTAGATGTTTTCTCTAATTATAGAAATTAAAAATTCTGGATGAAAAATGTCAACACAACAACAAAATAGCAATCTAATGGTAAACTTAGCAGATGTGGATGTATGGCAGAAATTTCTAGAGATATTGTTCAAAAAACATCCGTACTTTAGAAGTATGCCTATAAATCAATTTCGCAGAGACTATAATTGTGGAAGAACTTTAGTTGATACTGAGCCAGGAACATATTGCAATAACGGAGGTTCAGAAGAACTTTATCATCATTTAGAAGAATTGAATTTTATTTTAGGAAGAATCCCATATGATAGTTATATTTTAATGAATCTTCAAAATCTTTATGAAAATTTACCAAAAATTCGGGGAAGACTCACAAAACCTGTAGCTTAAGATGGTATGAAACCTTTATAAATCTTCAATGCCTACACTGTTTAGCAAAATAATGAAGGATAAATGGATCCGAATAGGAGGTGAAATTTGATGACTAAATTTGAAGTACCGAAAGAAATTTTAGACAAGGTTTTACAAACAATTGAATTAGCTAAAAATACAGGAAAAATAAGAAAAGGCTCAAATGAAACAACTAAGAGCATAGAAAGGGGAGAAGCCAAGTTAGTTGCAATTGCAGGAGATGTACAGCCACCAGAAATAGTGATGCATATACCAGTTCTATGCGACGAAAAAAAGATTCCTTATGTGTATATTTCATCAAAAGAAGAATTGGGAAGAGCAACAGGAATAAATGTAGGAACAGCAGCAGGATGCATAGTTGAAGCCGGAGAAGGTAAAAGTAACCTTGAAGAAATAATCAAAAAACTAGAAGAATTGAGAAAGGTTTGATTGAATGGCGGATGACGCAGTTCCAGCAGAGGTTCTTGAATTAATTAGCAGAACAGGTGTACGTGGAGTAATGCAGGTCAGATGCAGAGTAATGGATGGGAAGGATAAAGGAAAAGTTCTGATCAGAAATGTGTTTGGTCCTGTTAGACTTAATGATATATTGATGCTCAGAGAAACAGAGATGGAATTCTCAAGAAAGATGGAGAGGAAATAGAATGTCAAAATGTTCTTTCTGTGGAGAAAAGCTAAAAACGGGAACAGGAAAAATGTTTGTAACCAATGCAAACAAAATATACTACTTCTGTTCAAGTAAATGTGAGAAAAATTGGGGAATGAAAAGAAACCCGAAAAAATTCAAATGGACTGAAGCTTACAGAAATCAGAAACCAAGTTAAAGTTATTATTTTCTCTTCTCAATTATTTAACTAGGGGCTGATAGATCAATCCGGTAGATCGTCTGATTGGCGTTCAGAAGGCTGTGGGTTCAAATCCCGCTCGGTCCATTAGAATTTATAAGCTTTAAAAACCTTTATTTGTAAATAAATGTGAGAATTCAATGGAAAAAGAAAAACCAAATCAAGAATTAAGAGGTATCATAAGAATCCTCGGTTCAGATATGAAAGGGGAGAGAAACCTTTACGTCTCACTTCAGGGAATAAAAGGCGTAGGTCCGAATATAGCTAATGCTATTTGTAAAATTGGGAAATTTGACAGAAACAGAAAAATAGGAACTCTGACAGATCAAGAAATTAAAAAAATAGAAGAAGTACTTGCCGATCCTATGAAAGCAGGGATCCCAGAATGGATGTTCAACCGAAAAAAAGATCCAGAAACTGGGGAGAATATTCATATGACAGGCCCTGATTTACCATTCAGGCAAAAAGAAGACATCAAAGGAATGATAAGAAATAGAAATTATCGTGGCATCAGACATATGTTCGGATTACCTGTCAGAGGACAAAGGACCAGAAGTTCATTTAGAAAAGGCAAGAGTGTTGGGGTTGTAAGGAAAAAGGCCCAACCAGCAACTAAGAAAAAGTGATTGAATGAGAAAAATAAGAAAAAAACTCAAGACTCCTTTAAGGCCATGGGACAAAAATAGGATAGAAGAAGAAAGGAAAATCCTGCAAAAATATGGGTTAAGGAGGAAGAGAGAAATTTGGAAAACCGAATCTGTCCTGAGAAATTACAGGCGAAGAGCAAGAACCATAGCAGCAAAGAATGATAAAAAAGGTGAAAAAATCCTGCTTGACAAACTTTATAAAATGAGTATTATTGAATCGAGGGATGTTAATTTAAGTGCTGTACTTAGTCTCAAAGTAGGCAATATTCTTGATCGAAGATTGCAAACAATTGTTTTTCAAAAGAATTTTGCTAACAGTATATTACAAGCCCGTCAATTGATAACTCATGGGCATATAGTCGTTGAAGAAAAAAGGAATATTTTTCCAAGTTTTCTTGTACCTCGTGATGCTGAAAATAAAATAGGATATTATGGGGATTTTAAAATAGAAAAATCAAAAAAGGATGAATCTCAAAATGAACCAATTGAAATTTCAACAGAAAAAATGAATAAAAAAAATGAAAAAGTCAAAGAAATAGAAAAACCGACTGAAAAAGAAACAGTAAAAACCGAAGAAAAATAGGGTGAGAAATTGGAAAAAGAAGAGAAAAAAGTTGTTGATAAAAAAAGATTAATCAAGAATAAACCTATTCATAAAAAATATGAGTTAAAATTTAAAAAAGAGGGGGTTTGGGGGGTTGCTCATATATTTTCGAGTGTTAACAACAGTATTATTCATATTACAGATATCACATGTTCAGAAACTATTGCTAAATATTCTGGGGGAATGATGACCAATAAAGACAGAGAAAAGGGGGAAGCATTTCCGGCAATGAAAGCTTCTTCAAAAGCTGCTGAAGAAGCAAAAGAAAAAGGTTTAATGGGTGTTCACATAAGGATAAGAGGTAAAGGTGGCCACCACAAGAAAGCTCCAGGAAGAGGAGCACAACCTGCTATCCGTGCTTTAGCAAGAGCGGGTCTAAGAATAGGATTGATTGAAGATACTACCCCCATTCCAACTGACAGTACAAAGAAAAAGGGAGGGAGAAGAGGGAGAAGGGTGTAATGCTCTATATTGATTTTAAAAGAAATTATCAGGTGATCATTTGAAAATAAATGTCTTAAAAAATACCAAAGAAAGAATTGAATTTGAAACAGAAGGGATAACAGCAGCATTGGCAGGAGAACTGAGAAGGATAATGATATCTGAAATTTCAACAATGGCAATAGAATGGGTTGATTTTCACAAAAATGATTCAGTTCTTTGGGATGAGATAGTTGCAAGTCGTTTAGGTTTAATACCCCTAGTTTTTGATTCAAAATTATATAACATGAAAAGTGTCTGCAAATGTTCTGGAAAAGGATGCACTCATTGTCAAGTTATGCTAGCTCTCAAAAAGAAAGGTCCTTGCATAGTTTATTCTGAGGATCTAAAATCATCTGATAAAAATGTCAAACCTGTTTATGACAAGATTCCTATTGTTGAATTATCAGAAGGGCAGGAATTAGAATTTGAAGCTTCTGCTGAATTGGGTTTGGGAAAAGAACATGCTAAATGGCAGGGAGCAGTAGTCGGTTATGAAATTTCTGGCCCTAAGAGCAATAAATTTACGTTTATTGTAGAAAGTGTTTGTGGGTTAAGCGCTGAAGAAGTTGTAAAGAAAAGCATTGAAGTTTTGAAACAAAAGTTGGATGATTTCATTATAGATGTGGGAAGATTAAAATAAGTAATTTTATAATATTAAGTAAGACGCAGGGGTAGCCAAGTCTGGTCAAAGGCGCAGGATTTTGAAAAAAATGCGAAACTCAGAATGCGAGACTTAAGAAGATCAACTTGGGATATCCTGTCCGTTAGTCGGTTCGTGAGTTCGAATCTCATCCCCTGCACTGCCTATTTGGTTCAGGTCACAGCAAAGTTTAAGTAGATCAAATCCCGAGGGACCCGACTATTCAGACAATTGCAAAGGACATAGTGGATGTTTCTCTCACTACCGGAGATGTTTGTAAAATTGTATAGCGATTGATTTCGTAGAATCCCTTGTTTACCAGCTTGATGTTGAATATAACGGTAAAAATGAATATCCAAAATACCCCATAGAAACTATGATAGATCAAAATGGTGACTGTGAAGATACATCTTTTCTTATGGCATCAATTCTGGAAGCATTAAACATTGATACGGTCCTTTTGATTTACGATGATCATATGGCTGTCGGGGTTTGGTGTGATGGGTGCATTGGAAGTTATTATGAACACAATGGAAGGAAATATTTCTTTTTAGAGACGACTGGATATTCTGGAAATTGGGAGATTGGAAGGGCTTGGGGAAAATATACAGAAGCTTCTGCTAAAATTATTGATGTGTAAGGAAACTTTTTAACCACTTAAAAAGTTCTTTTCTCTTTCGTCTTGAGCGGGATTTCAGATGTAGACTGGTCACACACCCCCTGCATACTAGTCAGAACTCGAATCCCAGTAATCATTTATAGTTCAGATGCTAACCTCATTAAAGTATAAGACCTGTTTTTCTTACTCTAAGTTCTTTTGTTTCTTCAGCCATAGTCGCAGCATCAACAAATAATAATTTATCAACATTCACAGCGAGAATAATAAAATAAAAGAAAAATTAAACAAAAAAATTTGAACAATTTAATCATTCATTTCTTCTGATGTCTTCTTTGCGCCTCTCTTTCTTGGAGCCATTTTTTTCACCCCCAGCATTTTTAGTTCCAATACTTTTCTTCTTCACCAAAGAAGTCTTCTTCTTCATCTTCTTCATTCCACGGTATTGGCATTAGTGGCATATATACCACACCTCCCAACTAAACTACTTGAAAGTCAAGTTGGATTTACAAATGCGGGAATTTATTAACTTCTCAATATTCTAATTTACATCATGGATTATTTATAGTTCCTAAAGTGACCAAATTTGAAGGTAAAAAACTCTATAATGGCAAAATTTAATTTTAAATATTCAATAATTTTGAATTTGCAATTGCCAAATTTATCTCAGTGAAAATAATGCAAAAAACGGACTAAATTTCTTTATTGGAGTTTTTCCTGTTTTTAACATAATAGTCCACAAAAGAAATTTTAATCATTGGGATTACAGCAAAACTTATGAATAAACTGGCAAATATGTCAATTAACCATCCAATAAAAGGTATTACTGAAAACATCAAACCCAAAAATGAGACGACGACTATTCCAACAAAATAAATAACGCACAAGAAAAATAAGTCCCAGTAATTTCTTTTAGCACAATTAAAAGAATTTTTTATTGACTGCATGGGCGAAGAATTATCAGCAACCATTGAAGGTGCAATTAAAACAAAAAATGAAATAATGAAGAAAATACCCAAACCGAGCGTGAAAATAGTTAAAATGGCTAATGGTATAAGAGCAATAATTCCAAAAATAGATAACAACAATATAGTCAATATCCATCTAAAGCCAAGTTTTTTAGAAACTTTAAACATAGTCTTGACTCGAGTTTTACCCCTCAAAGACTCATAAGCCATTCCAACCTGGCCTATGCCTAAATAAATTGAGACTAAAATCGATATAATAAGGAATCCGCCAAATCCTATAGCCCCATTAATCAGTTGGGTTAAGAATTCTTTATTACTAAACAGGCCTATAAAATAATTTCTCAAGACTTCCTCATTTGTAGTGCTTATAATTATATCCCAGTCTATCACTGGCAATAAAGAACCTAAAAATATGATAAATCCCATAAAAATCAATAATCCCGTTATTAAAGAAGGAATTAATTCTGCAGCAATAAAACTAAATGCATTCTTTTTATATATTTTCCAAGCCTTAGAAATATATTCCAAAACCATATAAATAATATTATTTCATATCTATTTAATAATTTATTAAGTGTAATATCCCTAAACTTAGTTGTGGTTGAATGGATTTTGAACTTATATCAATATTGGCATTCTTTGGTATAATCGGATCTCTCATAATCATAGATAAAAAAAACATTGAATTTGGCTGGGTTTTAATCAGAAGAACACAGAAAGGTAAAAAAAGAATAAAAGACTTTGCAGAAAAGCATAAGAAATTTTTTAACACATTCGCCAATATTGCTGTAATATTATCAATTGTACTTTCGGTGTTTGGCTTCTTCTATCTCATTAAAGGAACTAGTGTAAGATTGATATTGCCAAAAATATTCCCAGGTGAGGCTAGTGATAATGTGCAAAAAATAGCTTTCTTTATGCCATTGTGGTATTGGGTCATTGGGTTATTCATAATAATTATACCTCATGAACTGTTTCATGGGTTTTTATTTGCACTTGAAAAAATCAAGATCAAATCTGTCGGCTTTCTTCTTTTCCTAATATTTCCTGGCGGGTTTGTAGAGCCTGATGAAAATCAATTCCAAAAAAGTAGCCCTAAAAAAAGAATGAGAATTGCAGCAGTTGGAAGCATTGCTAATGTCTGTGTTTTTGTTATTCTATTAATTTTCGGTTTCATGTTTTCCAAAGTTTTTTATACTGAAAGTGGTTTGTATGTTTTTCAAATAAATGACACAAATTACCCAGCTAAACAGGCCAACCTTACCGGGGTAATAACAGAAATTAATGGAATTAGGATAAGGAATGTTCAAGATTTTGAAGATGTGCTTAATCAAACAAGACCTGGGAATAATATACAAGTAAAAACTTATGAAAAATCATACAACATAACACTCATAGAACATCCTGACAAACCAGGAAAAGGTTTTATTGGGGTTTCAATCTTAAAGCCAAATTTTTTGACTAAAATAACTGGCATCGACCCAAACACTTTTTATGAAGTCAAGGAATTTTCAAATTATCAAAAATCTATGATTATTTGGTTTAAAGGCCTTATCGACTGGGTATCCATAATTAGCATAAGTGTTGCTGTTGCTAACATTCTTCCATTTTTGCCATTTGATGGTGGGATAATATGGCAAGCATTATTTGAAAAAATAACCAAGAAAAAGAAACTAGCTAAAAAAATGATTAAATTCCTGTCAGGAATAACTTACTGTTTGCTTATTTTCAATTTACTTTCTGGATTATTCTGATCTTTCTACTTTTCTCATTTCAAATTTATAGATCGGATAAATTTTGTTCCCTTCATTAACAACTGATTTTTTAATAGAATCATCCAAAACTTTTTTGATAAAATCATTTAAATTCATTTCAGAAATTTCTTTTTTTAGTTTATCATTAACAAATTTTCTTAATGTGAGTTCTATTTCTTTTTTTGCCTTTTTGCTTGTCAACACAATTGTTTTTACCCTCAATTTTTTTTCATCTTTAGTTATGATATCAATGACATTATCTATTCTTAAAACACCATGCCTAACCATTCTTGAAATATAATCCCTTAAGCATTCAAATCCCCAGAATTCTGTAAAAGCTTTTTTTTCTTTGATATCAAAAACTTTAAAATTAAATTTGAGATAATATTTATTGGAATCATTGGTTAGATTTATGAGTGAAATCGAAACCACACGATTTTTTACTGTATCGGGATCTCCAACAGGTGTCTCTCCAAGAACTTTTTCCCCGAACAATTTAGGAGATATAATTGTATACCATTCCTTTCCTCTTAATTTTTTTGCCATCTCATCACTTTTGTTGTATCAATAACTTAACCTTTTCTGGGTCATATTTCCAGTCTTCATGAAGAATTTTTTCTTTAACATAATATTTTCCCAATCTTCTTATTTTTGATTCGAGTAATTCTAAATTATGTTTAGACGTATAATCTTTCTTGTTACGAACAAGATGTTCCCTTAGATTGACTGCTTGTTCAAAAAGGTCAAACAAATCCTCAGGGAATTTTGAATAAAGTTGTTTATCCTTCATAATTTGAGAAATGCATTTTCCAGTTATTCTTTTTGAAAGCGGAATACCAAATTGATCACGAAGTATTATTCCTATTTCTGAAGAAGAATTTCCTTCTTTTGCGTATTTTATTATCAATTTTTCAGTTTCTGGCTTCTTGTAACTAACCCATCTGGGTGAACCTTTGCCCATTGGCCTTTTTGAACCCGATTTTCCTTTCTTTCTTGCATAAATTCTTGCCATTCATTCACTTCTCCATTCTTTTATCAACCATGTGATTATCAACACAACTGTCGAAAGGAAGGCTAAAAGGCTTCCTAACATAGTTAATATAGCAGAAATCCCTTTTGTATTTAAAATACTTAAACCTATGCCTAATGAAAGAATGACAGATCCTATGAAAATCGAAAGTATGCAAAAACCTTCTGTTTTCTCCAGTTTATCCTTACTTTTTAGTTTTAGTGTTTCAATAATTTTCTTCTTCAAATACTGCACCTTCTTTAAAAAATTTTTTTATATGTTTATATTCTTTTTGTTATTTAATTGATATTTAAAATTCTTAAATCCCGAAATATTTTCATGAAAAAAGATGTTGCGATAATTATTCCAGCTTACAACGAAGAAAAAAATATAGAGAACACGATTAGAAAGCTTAAAAAAACAATAGATACTGTCATAATAGTGGTTGATGACTGCTCAAAAGACCAAACCAACAAAATAGCCAAATCCTTGAGAGTAAAAGTAATCAAACATGAAACAAACAAAGGCAAGGGTGAAGCATTGAAGACTGGCTTCAATGAGATTTTAAATAAGCATCCGGAGATTCAGTACGTGGCAATCCTTGATGCTGACTCACAATATGACCCAGAAGATGTGCCAAAACTGATTAAGAAACTAAAAGAGGGTAATGATTACGTAATTGGCTTCAGAAACTGGAAAGAAGATGTTCCTTTCAGGCATACAATTGCAAACTTTTTATGGAGGAAATCATTCAACGCCCTTTTCGGGACTAGATTATTGGACAGCAACTGCGGCTATATTGCTATGAACAGAAAAACCATGAAAATAATGTCCGAAG
>CAYZVE010000021.1:0-13496 GCA_964481805.1 uncultured archaeon
GTTAATATGATTTTCCAACATATACTACTAAATTAGCGTCTTTTTTACAATAAATGCATTTATCATTGGGTTTTTCTTCTTTATCAAATCTTACCCCTCTAATATCCCCGCCTTCAGTCTCATCTTTTATATAGTCTGCGCATTCAATTTTTCCACACCAGTTAACTTTAACTAAACCACCTTTTTTTTTGATTATTTTACTAAGTTCATCCATTGTTTTAGCTTCGAAAAGATATTCTTCAAAGAATTTATCCGCTTTTTTAATCAGTTTTTGTTGAATTTCTTCCAATGTTACCTTTACTTTTTCAGTTAGATTGATTTCTCTAACTGCAACCTTTTCATTATTATCTCTTCTTACTAGAATCACTTGTTCGTTTTTAATATCTTTAGGGCCTATTTCTACTCTTATAGGTACGCCTTTTAATTCCCAATGGTTAAATTTCCATCCTGGTGTATATTCTTCTCTCTCATCAATTTTTACTCTGAAAGATCCTTCTTCCAGCTCTTTTTCTACTTCCTTGCATTTTTTCAATATTTCAGCTTTTTTATCATTCAAAATTGGAATTATTATGATTTGTATAGGTGCGATTCTTGGCGGTAAAATAAGCCCTTTATCATCTCCATGAAGTGAAATTATAGATGCAAGCATTCTTGAGACACATGGGCCATAGCATGTCTGCCAACCATATTTTTCTTTTCCATCTTTGTCAACAAATTTTACATTAAATGGTTTTGCAAAATTTTGCCCCAGTAGATGAGTGGACGGTTGCTGCAGCACCTTCCCATCAGGTAACAATGAATCTGCTGCATAAGTATGAACAGCCCCAGCAAACTTATCATGTTCAGGCCTTTGAAAAAATATAAACGGTACACCATATTCTTTGTGGAGAGTGTTTTCTGATATAATCATATCTTCTTTGACTTGATTAATTGCCTGTTCTTTTGTCACAAATACATCGTGTGCTTCAATCCAGTGAAATTCTCTGCTTCTAATAAATGGCCTTGTTGCTTTTCCTTCGTATCTCCATACCTGGCACCTTTGGTAGATTTTTAGTGGTAGGTCTCTCCAACTTCTTATCCATATTGAGTACATCTTATACATGGCAGTTTCAGATGTGGGTCTTAATGCTAATTTCTCTTCTAGTTTTTCACCATTCCCATGCTCAGTTATCCAAAATACTTCTGGTGTGAATCCTTCAACATGCTCTGATTCAAGATGAAAATTCGATTTGGGAATGACAGCTGGAAATAATGCAGGAAAGTGATTTTTTCTCTGTAATTCCTTTTCAAGCAATTCATACATAAGGTTCATTATCATAGTTGCCCATGGCCTGAAAACGATGAAACCTTTAACATTATACCTTAAATCGGATAATTCTGCCTTTTGGCATACTTCATCATACCATTTAGAGAAATCTTCTGATTTTTTTGTAGTTATTCCCAATTCTTCGGACATTTTTAACACCTTTTATGAGGCAGCTGGGATTTGAACCCAGGTTTCGAACTCCCAAGGCTCGAATCGTAGACCAAGCTGGACCACTGCCCCTTAAATCTTGAATATAGAATATAATTAGGAATAGGCAAAGTTAAAAAATTAATCAAGTGGAAAACATTCACCCATTTTATTCACAAAATAAAATAAGAAAGGAAAATTTATAAAACTTTATTATAAACTATCCCATTTATTCTTACAACTAAATCCCCACCATTTAATGGATATCTACTATTATCCTCTATATCCAAAGTTGGGATAGGGTTGTGATATGTACCTAAAAGAGTTCTTCTTGCTGCTGGTATATGTACTTCGAGGATATCTCCAGTTTTTAATACACCATTTTTAATGGCTTCCATTATAGTATAACCTTTCATTTTATCACCTCAAAAAAAATTGTATTTCTCAAACTTGGGACATAAGACTTATAAACTTTCCGGTTACAGTCAAATATTTTCACTTACAATACTATAACATGAAAATATCTATCATTTCAGATCTACATTTTGGGTATGCTTGGAATACTAACTTAGAAAATGATAGTTTTGATAATGCCAGGGAAGCTTTAAAAAAGTCTCAAGACTGTGATTTGATTATAATAATAGGGGATATTTTCGATTCAAGAATACCGAATACAGAAGTTTGGGATAAGGCTCTGGAGGTCTTGTCTAGACCATTACTTTCTGAAGATAGAGAACTCAAGTTAGTTAAATCAATTGGGAAGAATATTAAAGAAATCTCTGGGAGAACACTTACGGGTATACCAGTTGTTGCTTTACATGGAACGCATGAAAGGCGAGGAAGAGACCAGATAAATGCAATACAAGCTTTGGAACAGGCAGGTTTTTTAATACATCTTCATTGCAATGGAATAGTTTTTGAAAAAGATGGTGAAAAAGTTGCAGTCCAAGGAATGTCTGGTGTTCCTGAAAGATATGCTAAAAATATCCTTGATAAATGGGATCCTAAACCTGTTGAGGATTGTTACAACATTCTCATGATGCACCAAAGCATTGATCCTTATGTTTACTCTCCATTGGATCCCCCCACCCTTAACATGGATAATTTCCCTGAAGGTTTTGATCTTATAATTGATGGGCATATACACAATCATGTTAAAACTAAAACCAATAATATAGATTTTATTATTCCAGGGAGTACAATTATAACTCAATTAAAAGAAGAGGAAATCAAAGTTCCCCGTGGTTTCTATAAATTGCAATTGCCAGAAAAAAAAATAGAATTTGTTGAGCTGGAAAAAATTAGAAAAGTATTTTACAAAGAAATTGTTCTTGAGGATGAATCAGTAAAAAGCAAAATAGAAAGTGAACTTGAAAAAATTTTGAAAAGTAAATTAGATAAAATACCTTTAATAAAATTCAAGATAGTTGGAAAGAAAAATAAACTTATAGATAATGATTTGAAAGATTTAGAAAAAAAATATGAAAAGAATTGTATTTTGAAATTTCAGAAAAAACTGGAATATGAAGAGATAGAAAAAAAATTAGATTTCTTAAAAAAAATGAGAGAAGAAAAACTTTCCATAGAGGAGATGGGACTAAAAATATTGAGAGAAAATCTTTCCAATTTGAAATTCAGAGAAGAATTTGACCCTGAAAATTTGTTTAAACTTTTATCGGATAACCAAACTGAAAGAGCATTTGATATTATGATAAAGAGGCAGCATACCCTAAAACAATTTGGTGAGTAAATGATCGACAAGGTTCAACTAAAAAATTGGAGGTCACATTTAGATTCTACCTTAGAATTTAGTCTAGGAACAAATGTTCTTTTAGGTTCAATGGGTAGTGGAAAATCTTCAGTAATGAACGGTATTTGTTTTGGTTTATTTGGAACATTTCCTGATCTTCAGTCAAGAAAGATTAAGCTTAACGATTTAATAATGAACAAACCTTCTGTAAAAAATGAGTCGCAAATTGTAGTTGATTTTACTGTTGGGGAAAAAACATATTCTGTTATGCGTGTGATAGAGAGAGATAAAGGAACAACCTATTCTGAGATAAGAGAAAGTGATAAATTATTAGATTCACCTAATGCTCAGAGAGTTACTGAATTAATTGAGAAAATTCTGAAGGTTAACTATGAATTATTTTCTCGGGCTATTTATTCTGAACAGAATGGATTGGACTATTTTTTAAGATTGCCTAAAGGAGAAAGAATGAAAAAAATAGATAGCTTGCTTATGATTGATAAATTTGAAATCACGCGATCAAATGCTGTTGCATTAAAAAATAAATTAATTGAGAGAAAGGTTGCTAGGCAAAGCATTGTTGATATAAAGGATGTAAATGACTTAAAAAAATCTCTTAATGATATTGATTATAGCCTAAATAAATTGAGTGAAACTAAAGATAATTTGTCAGTTGAATTAAAAGATAAAAAGAATCAAAAAGAAACTTTAGAAGATAAGATTAAAGAATTTGAGAAATTTGAACAAGAGGTTAATGTTTTAAAAAATAGAAAAAATTCTATCGAAGGTTCAATGAAGGAAATTGAAAGTTCAATTGAAAAATATGAAGAAATATTAAAGAATAAAAAAATAGTAACTTTAAAAGAAGATTTGAGGGATACAATAAAATTTACAGAGACGCATCAATATAAATTGAATGAAAAGAGAAAAGAACAAGAGATATTGGCTAAAACCATTTCTGAAAATGAAATGAAAATTAACTTTATTAAAAATGAAATGAGAGAAATTGAAAATAAAATTCAAGAAAAAATAGAAATTAATAAAAAACTTTCTGAAATTGAAAAGGAATTTGGAAAAAATATATATGAAGTTTTAAACGAAGAAAAGAGGAAACTTGAAGATAATCAAAAAAATATAACTGAATTTTTGACCAAATTGGAACAAATAAAGGAATCATTGACAAAGATAGCTAAAACTAAGGATAAATGCCCTGTTTGTGAATCCAAAATTTCTGAAGAAAGAAGAAGTTTTTTAATAAAAGAATATGACGATAGGATAACATCTTATACTAAAAGTCTGGATGAAAATGAAAGAATACTTGAAAATAAAAAGCGATTTATATTAAATTTAGAGAAAGCTTCTAGGGATTTTGAGATATATTCAGAAAAAATCAAAGGCTTGAAAGATACAAAGAAACAGCTGGAAGAAAAACAGAGAAATTATAGAACTTTAATTGAGGTTAATTCGAGAAAAAAACAAAATCTTGTAAAAATTAAAGATGAAGTTTTTGATATTGAAATAACCTTAGAGAAATCAAAAGAAAAACAACAAGAATTAAAATTGTTGGTAGAAAAATTAATTGATTTTGATGAAAAAAGAAAAAGGCAACATGAATTTAATGAAGAATTGGAAAAAATAAATAAGCAAATGCTAGTTTATTCTAGGAAATTTGAAGAAAAAAACATTAAGAAAATTAGGCAAGATTTTACAGAAATAGTTTCTAGATCATCAGAACTTTTGACTAGGATAAGCGGGTTAAAAGAAATTATTTCAGAGAAAGAAGATAGAAAAAAAGAATATCAAGAAAAAATTAAACAAATACAAATACAAAAGGAAGAAATAGAAAGATTGGAAAGATTAATTAAAGATATTGATATATTTGAAAAATCTTTAGAAAAAACACAAACACAACTCCGTGAAAATTTTATTGATACTGTTAACTATACCATGGATCAAATATGGGCTGATATATATCCCTATCCTGATTTTATAAGTGCTCGATTATCGATTGTAGAAAGAGATTATATTCTTCAAGTTCAAATTAGGTCTGGTGAATGGGTTGATGTTGACGGAATTGTTTCTGGTGGAGAGAGATCAATGGCATCTCTTGTACTTCGTATAGCATTTTCATCAGTTCTTGCACCCCAATTAAAATGGTTAGTTCTTGATGAACCTACTCACAATCTTGACTCAAAATCAGTAGAAGATTTATCTGAAACGTTGAAAACCAGAGTGAGTGATTTTACTGACCAAATATTTCTTATTACACATGAAAAAACTTTGGAAAATTCAGTGACAGGTCAATTATACAGATTATCAAGGAATAAAGATTTAGATGATTTTACAAAAATAGAAAGGATTAATTAGTTTAAATTTTTAATCAGATTTATAGTAATTTTTCTAATATCATCAACTTCGATGTCAGCCATAGAAAAATCCTGATTTTTATTGTATTTATTTTTAACAGCAATACAAAACATCCCGGCACTTTTTGCCGCTTTAATTCCTGTTGTAGAATCTTCAATAGCTACACATTCTTTTGGAACAAGTCTTAATTTTTTTATGGCTAATAAATAGGAATCAGGATATGGCTTATTTTTTTCAACATCAGTGTTTGTTATTATCAGTTTAAAATATTTTTTGAGGTCCGTTGATTCCAAAAATATTTTAGCTTGTTTTTTAGATGATCCAGTAACTAAACCGATTTTGAAATTTTCCTTTATTTTTTTAACTGTTTTTTCCGAGCCGTCAATTCTTTTTAATAGATGAGAAAACTCTAAACTTTTTTGATGTGCAATTTCAGCTAGTTTCAAAAGATTAGGTTCAATCATTCTTTTGTTTAAAATTCTTTTTAATTTTTCCTTATAAGCTATGCCGGCATATTTTAAAATTTCTTCTTTTGTTACTTTTATGTTAAATTCTTTTTTTATTATATCTTGCACTATTTTTGCGTGTAAAGGTTCACTATCTATAATTGTTCCATCCATGTCAAAAAGTACTGCTTTAATCATTATATCACATGAACGCTTCCATATCCTCATCATTTTTTTTCGATAGATTATTATAGTTCAGCAATGCATCTTCAAAACTAATACCTTTATCGCATTTTTTACCCTTTCTTTCCCTGACTTTAATAAGCAATGGGTAATTAACTGCTTCTCCTACTATTAATGCTTCACCAACCCTAAGGCCAGGGATAGTTTTCAATACATCAGATGTTATTCCTTCTGAACTTTTTCCTATATGGTCAAGATCATAAGGATTTGTTATCCTCATAATAATATGTGTATTGCATTGCGATAATATTGTGGTTGATAATTGAATCGGTCTCTGCGAAATTAGAACAAGTGATGCATGAAATTTCCTTCCTTCCCTTGCAATTGTTTCCAAAATACTTCTTGACAATGCACCTTCCCTTCTTACACCTTCCGGGCAGAATTGATGTGCTTCCTCGACAACAAGAATAAATGGAGGAATTTTTTCAATTCTTCTTAACCAGAATAATTTTCTTGTAAAAAAAGTTACTAGCATTTGCTTTTCTTTTTGATTGATGATGTCAGACATATCCAGAATACTCAATTGCCCTGGTTTTGCTAATTCTTCAATATTTGGCTTAGTATAATTACTGAACATTTTTGAATTCTCTAATTGGATCAACCAACTTTTCATTGTATCTTTAATCACTTGTTTTGTGTTGCTTGTCTCTATTGCTGCGATAAGATCCTTAAATCCATATGATTTTTTTTCTTTCATAAGTTTTTGGATAATTGTTTCCAATTCCCGTTTTTGCGCAGATGACATTTGAGGCAAAAATTCCATTATCTGATATGATGAGAGTTTTGATATGCCTATACTGAGATTATCCTTGGAATAGACTTTTGTTTTTTTCATATAATTAGGATCATCTTTAAATCCAACATATTCTCCATGAGGATCAATTACTATCACAGCTGGCTTTCCTAACTCATTCATCCTGTCCAATAATTCCTCAAAAAATACTGATGTGAGATACGACTTGCCTGCACCACTCATGGCAAGTATCGCTAAATGTTTTTGAAAAATTTTTGTTAGATTAATTTTAGCGTCTAAATCATGAAAAGAAATTTTACCAATGTTTAAACCCTTTTCATCTAATCCAAGAAAATCAACTAGTATTTTTTTATCTATTTCTTCTACTGCTTTTCCAGGTGATGGAGGATAAGTTACTCTTTTTACTAGACCAGAATCATATATACCAAGTGGGATTGTTTTTGCAACTAAATATTCCCATCGGTCAACGGGAAACATTTCATTTAGTGGTTTGCCTGTTTTTTCAAATTCTCTTACAGATTCAGCTTGCATAAAGTATCTATTCGTTTTCAATATTTCATCTACTCTTCCAACTAAAATACCTTGTTCTGTTTTTACTTGAATGAATTGACCTTTGTAAACTGGTACCCCTTCAGAATCTTTAATAACAAAATCAAATCTAAAAGTCGAAGGTCCTTCTAAACTTGAGATGACTGTGCCGATTGTTTTAGTCATAACTTAAATTTACTTTTGAAAGATAAAAATTACTTTACAGAAAAAAGAGTATATCTAAAAAATCATGCTAATTCTTGAAAAAATATGAATTTATATAATAAATCCAAACAATATAATAGATACAGATGCAAAAGAAATATTTGATTCTTACAATGCTTCTATTTTTGTTTTTGCAGGAAAGTATTGAGAGTAGTTTTGCTTTAGACGCACAAGTAGTAGTTCTGAATCCGGAAGCTGATGCATATGTTCGGGATGGGGCTTATGCAAATGATAACTACGGTACAGAGACATCCTTGAAGACAAAATCGAGCTCTGCTGACTATACCCGTGAGTCATTTATTCGTTTTGACCTCTCTAGTGTGTCTTTTAATGTCAAACATGCGGCGTTACGTTTGTTTGCAACTGGAGTAGGCTTGGCTGGATCGACAGATGCAGTGGCCTTAGTCAGCGCCAACAGTTGGGGAGAGACTACGATTACATGGAACAACAAGCCAAGTTCTAGTGTGTCTATCGTTTCTTGGAATCCTGTAGTTGGAGAAGTATCTGAAATTGATGTGACTACTCAGGTGCAGCAAGCTATGCTCGGCGACAAAAAACTTTCATTACGTATCTATGCCTTGACATGGGATGTGAATAACAATTACGACTCTAAGGAAAGCAGCAGCCCTCCTGGACTGGTTATCATGGATAATCTACCGCCCACAGCCGCATTTACCACTAATCCTACCAGTGGAGATACTGCTCCCCTTAAGGTTAGTTTTGATGCCAGTGGCTCTTCTGATTCTGGTGGTACTGTTGCAACTTATAGTTGGGATTTTGGTGACGGTCAAAGCGGAAGTGGTGTAACTACAACTCACACCTATACAACTTCTGAAACTTACACAATTACTCTTAATGTTACTGATAATCAGGGAGCAACAGATATTGAGAAAGCAACAATCATTGTTGGTTCTGAGATAGGGATAAATCCAAACACACTCAAATTTTATGCTGTCAAGGGAAGCACTAACCTAGAAAATCAGCAATTTAACATCACCAACACAAAACTAGGAACTTTAAGTTGGAGTGTTAGTGATGATGTTAAATGGTTAAGCTTAAGTCCAAGCAGTGGATCAACAACCACTGAGAAAGATAAAGTTACCACATCAGTGGATATTTCAGGATTATCCGAAGGCACGTATAATGCAACAATAACTATAACTGACCCTGATGCAGCAAATAGTCCACAGACTATAGATGTGATGTTAAATGTAATATTCCCAGCTTTTCCAGGGGCTGAAGGATTTGGTGCTGGATCTGTTGGGGGTCGAGGTGGAGCAGTGATTGAAGTCACTAACCTAAATGATAAAGGACCAGGCAGCTTACGAGCTTGTGTTGAAGCTAGTGGTCCTAGAACCTGTGTTTTTCGAGTGGCAGGGACAATTACTTTAGATACATCTTTGAAAATTTCAAATCCGTATATTACTATTGCAGGCCAAACCGCACCAGGAGGAGGGATTACTTTACGTAATAATCCGAATACAAATAGAGGAACTACGATCTGGGGATTTACAGATCATGTGATTATTCGTTACCTTAGGATTCGTTCGGGAGCAAGTATTAATCCCACATGTTGTATAAATGCGATTACTATTACAAAAGGGCGTAACATTATTATTGACCATGTCTCAACCAGTTGGACAGTGGATCAGACGATTTCAACATGGAACGAATACCCAGATATTAACGATCTCGAAGATGTGACTATTCAGTGGTCTTTTATTACTGAATCCCTTCATAGAAGCACCCATGAAAAAGGAGCACATAGCACTGCTGCTATTTTTGGGGCAGCTGACACACATGATATTTCCTTTCATCACAATTTAATGGCGCATCATTATGCCCGGCTTCCTAGGATTAAAGTAACTGGTCTAGTTGATATTGTGAATAATGTTGTTTACAATTACGGAGCTGAGCTGTCCTTTGCTGATACGGCATATGATAGCTTTTCCCTCAATTATGTTGGCAATTATGTCAAGGCCGGTCCTAATAAAGCAACGAACGATAATTTTGTTAAGCTGAGCGTGGGTGCTGGAAAGACTATTGACACTTATGTTCAAGGAAATATTGAACCCCATAGGACAAATGATGATTTGGCTGAGGAGTTGTGTGTTAAATCGACCTCCCGCAGCTATTTAGTTCTTATTAGAAATCCAGCTCCTCCTGTGACAACATATTCATGTGATTCTATGAACAGTTGCGATGCTTATGATCAGGTCTTAGATGGTGCTGGCGCAACAATGGGACTCGACAGTCAAGGAAATTATTATCTTAGACGAGATGCAGTTGATAAAAGAATTATTGAAGAAGTTAAAAATGGTGAAGGAAGGATTATTGATGCAACTAGTTTATCGACAATGTATAATCCAAATGCCATTGTTTATCTTACTCCAGCAGACTACACCAAGTATGGTATTAATGATCCTATTGGTGATGATGGCTGGCCTATCCTTGATCCTGGTACACCTTATATAGATTCTGATCATGATGGTATGCCTGATGACTGGGAAAATCTATATGGTTTTGATCCAAACGACTCTTCTGACGGTCCGCAGGATGCTGATGAAGATGGGTATACTAATCTAGAAGAGTTTCTGAATGGAAGCAAACCAAAGGATAGTATAACGACTACAACCACCATCACCAGTTCAACAACAACTTTAGATAATCTTCTTCCCCAATTTTTCAATTTAAGACACACACCTTCAACTGTTTTATCAGGGCAGGATGTTGATATTACAGTAGACTGGAAAGATGATAAAGGAATTCGAATGGTCATTATATCAGAAAATTCCACGGGTGTTTGGGTTAACCATACTGTATTTGGGTGATGAAAGAAATGCCAAGAAAAAATAAAATTTCAAAATTAACACCTTTTTTAATATTGATTACACTCATCTTTATATTATCCATTTATCTATTCCCGCCAGATACTATTCTATTAATAGGAGGGATCCTTAAATTTGACGCACCATTGTCTAATGAACAGCTTCAATCTTTCAGATATACAATTCCTTCTTCCAACCTCCAGGGAGGTGAAGTAGTTGGTTACAAAAGCTATGCTGAAGATACATCAGGAAATTGGAATGTAACTGAAATCAAAGCCTTTACTGTTCAAAAGGCTGAAACAATTACTACTATTGCTTCAATAACTTATCCCATAGATGTAAAACCAGAGTTTATTGATAGCAGAACTATGCGTATAAGTTGGTATACAAATAATCCTACTACTTCACAAGTTGAATATGGGTTAACTGACAACTATGGTCTATTTACTAAACTTAACTCATCTTTAGTCACTTATCATGTTGTTGACCTTACTGATCTTGAACCTTTCACTATGTATCATTTCAGAGTTATTTCTACTGATGTTTATGGTAACGGTGTTTTTTCCCATGATCTCTTCTTTACTACAATTGAAAAGAAGGTTGAACTTAAACCTTTCATAGAATCTGAAACTCATATAATTTGGGCAGATGGTTTCCCAGTTTTTGTTAAACAAGATGTAAATTCTTATTACTCTGATATGTGGAATGTTACGATTGAGAAACCTACTTGGGAAGGCATTGATAATCTGGAATTGATAGAAAATAATATAAGTAAAGGCTTTACCCTATCAGCTAATATGGTTGATGCTGAGGTGAATCTTTCAAAACCTATATTTTGGAGGTTTGAATTACCTGCTCCTCGTCTAACTGTTGAGAATGAAACTTTGGAAAGAGGGATGTATAAAAAACATCTGACAATTGCTTCACCCAATTCATTTGTTAATGTTAGTGTAAATATTAGTGTTAACGAAAGTTATAGATATTGGAAATTATGGTGGTTCAATGGAAGTGAGTGGATTGACAAGACAGTTGAATATAATTTGTCTGTGGTAAATGGTATTGCCATATTTAGTGGATTCTCAACTTCTAATCAAAGCTTTGAAATAGAAGGCAGTGATGATTGTTTGGAAGTATGGTCATGCACAGATTGGAGTAGTTGTAATAATGTTCAAACTAGAACTTGCAGGGATTCCAATGATTGTGGCACCACTGATAATAAACCTGCTGAATCTCAGGCATGTCAGACTCCTTCTACATCTTCTTCTGGTTCTCCTGTAGGTGGTGGAAGCGGTACTACAATTAGTTCACCTGGGGAATGTATTACCAACTATGTTTGTGATCAATGGGCTCCATCAATATGCCCTTCTTCAGGAAAACAAACAAGGAAATGTGTTGATAAAAATGGGTGTTCTAGTAACATAAATGAGGAGCGTGTTTGTGAATCAATTGAAAGTTGTTCTAATAATATTAAAGATAATAATGAGGAAGGTATAGATTGTGGAGGTTCTTGTAATAAGACTTGTGAAGGAGATCAGATATTGGATGTTGAACTTTGTGGAAATGGTAAGATAGACCCAGAAGAGACATTTGAAAATTGCTGTGTGGATGTTGAATGTCTGGATAACTATTCATGTAAGAATAATAAATGTGTTAAGGAGATAAATAGAATCTTCATGATATTTATAGCAATAACTCTTCTGATTGTTGGAATCTTCAGCTTTCTCCGTTATCATTTACAACAGGAATCCAAAATGAATACTGACGTTGATTCACAAATCTGATGAGTGTTTTAAGAAGGCATATAAATATTTTTTTTTAGATTGATTAAGTATGATAAAATTTATTGAAAATTCACCATCTTTACTAATAGAAGAAGAATCTATTTTGGTAATAGGGGACTTGCATATAGGTTTAGCATATGAACTCCAAAAGGGTGGGTTGAATATACCAAAACAAATTCCTAATTTCGAAAAAAGAATAGAAAAACTTTTGAAAAAAACCAAAGCTAAAACATTGATAATACTTGGGGATGTTAAACACGAAGTCCCAGGGATAAATTACCCAGAAATGGTTGATATTCCTAAATTTCTAGAAAGATTGTCTAAAAAGGTTGATATCCATATATGTAAAGGCAACCATGATACTCATCTTGAGAAAATAGTATCTGATAAAATTAAAATTCATTCTTCGGGGGGATTTAGAATTAAAAATTATTTTTTCTATCATGGTCATGAATGGCCTTCTGAAAATTTCTTAAATTGCAGTCATGTTTTGTTGAGTCATGTTCATCCTGTTTTTGAATTCAAAGATAAGTTTGGGTATAAAGTAACAAGACCAGTTTGGTTAAAAATTAAAGTTAAAAAAAATAATTTTTTTAAAAAATACAAAACCAACAAACTGGGGAAAATAGAAATAATTCTAATCCCATCTTTTAATGAATTGCTTGGGGGTTTTCCTATCAATAATGCAAATAGTGAAGAGAACATAGCGCCAATTTTTAGAAATAATATAATTGATTTGAAAAACTCGGAAATTTATCTTCTTGATGGAACTTATTTGGGAAAGTTAAAGAGTATTCTGAGTTAAAATGATAAAAACCCCCAGAATTATTATTATTGTCCCGATAATTCTGTATTTTGTGTGTTTTTCTTTCATAAAAATAGATGCCATTAAAATAGTTAATAATGAGCTTGTTTTGATAATTGGGGATATATAACTGACATTAACCATAGTTAAAGCAATGTAATAAGTAAGATTTTCGAGAGAGGTTAAACCTCCAATAACAAACATATTGCCTTTTTTATCTAGACAATTCTTAAAGATTTTTCCTATATTATGCCTTGAAAAAGGTTTTGGGACAAAATTATTCTAACAGCATTTTCTGATCTTCTTTTGTCAATAC
>CAYZVE010000022.1:0-1289 GCA_964481805.1 uncultured archaeon
TGATTAGATAGCTTCGCCTTGTCTTCAAAAACAAGGTGAGGAATTTCCATCCATTAAGGAAAAGATGCCGAGAGGCTAGTGGTTGATATCAGAAACGATACCTTCGGGGTGAAACGGATCAATACTTCCAATGAAATGCAAGTCCATATGGACGCTTAGACGAATGCTATCTTAAAAACAAAAGATGGGATAAAATCGACACACCCTTATACTTTTATATTCTTATCCCTTTAATTAATTGTTGATAACTATGGCTAAAGACAAAAAAACAAGGATGCCATCAGGCATGGCTGGGCTTGTAAGATATGATGAAGAATTGAAAAATGCACCAAAAATCAAGCCAAAATGGGTAATAGTATTCTCTCTTAGTTTAATAACAATAGAAGTTATCCTAAAATTATTGAGTTAGTTTTTATTTTTGTTTAACTTAATTATTCTAATGACTGTTTGGATAGGCACTGGTGGAATTCCTATATCATCAAAAGAGAGATCTACTCTGCCAGGTTTGGAAAGGATTCATGAATTAGGATTGAATGCAATTGAAATAGAATTTGTCCATGGAGTGAATATGAGCAAAGAACTTGCGAAAGATGTTGGTGAAATCGCGAAAAAATTGAAAATTAGACTATCAATCCACGCACCATATTATATTAATCTGACATCAACAGAGAAAGAAAAAATTGAAGCCAGCAAAAAAAGAATTATTCAGTCATGTGAACGTGGTCATAGTATGGGAGCTAATATTGTTGTTTTTCACCCTGCTTATTATGGAAAATTATCTCCAGAAGAATGTTATCTACGCGTTAAGCAAGAGTGTGAAGAAATGGCTGACAAGTTAAAGGAAAAAGGAATTAATGTTCTTTTAGGATTAGAAACTACTGGCAAAGTTAGTCAATTTGGTAATGTGAATGAATGTGTTAGAATAGCAAAAGAAGTCAAAGGTTGTGGTGTATGTATAGACTGGTCTCATGTTTATGCTCGAAACCAAGGGAAGATTGATTTTGGTGAAGTCATTGATAAAGTTCTTACCCTGAAGAACAAGCATATCCACAGTCATTTTTCTGGGATTAATTATGGGATGAAAGGTGAAAAAAATCATTTGACAATTGACAGCAATCAGCCTAAGTATGATGGTCTTGTGAAAGAAATTCAAACCCGTAAGTTGGATATTACTCTTATTTCTGAGAGTCCTAATCTTGAGGAAGATGCTTTGAAGTTGAAAAGGATGATTGGATAGTATCTGAAATAAGTACCCTAACATTTAAAAGTTTAAAAAACACCAAAAAAAA
>CAYZVE010000022.1:1389-12880 GCA_964481805.1 uncultured archaeon
AAAAAACACCAAAAAAAAACATGACCAACTATATATCTCCTAATATTTGTTTACTTGGAAGACTTTCGAAGTGTAATTGTAAATTTCCACTTTGATAATTATCTAATGCAAGAGATTCCATTCTTTTTATCAATAATTGTTTTTTTCATCTTCCAACTTCAACTGGAATACCTCTATTTCTGAGATTTATTTCATATCTAATTATCTTCTTCAATTTCTTGCAAAATCTTGTCTCTTTAGATACAAAAAATTAAATCAGCCCTTGCTTAGTCAATAACAATACAATAATCCCAAGTAGAACCAAAACACCTGAAGCTGAAATGATAATAATTCTAATTCTCCTTTCTTTTGGAGGCAATTCAGATAATTTTTTCTCTTTTTTCCACTTATCCTTGTTAGCTAAACCAATGATCATGAATATTAATCCCATTGCCCAAAATCCTGGGTTATCAAGAGCTATTCCTAATGGAATCCAACTAATTCCCATTATAAACCATGTTCTGTAATCTGGTTCTTTCGGTTCTTTTCTCGCTTTAATTATTGTCACGGCAGCGATACCAATAAGTACTATAAGTATTGCAATTGAAATTAAAATCCATGGTATCATTTTAACACTATAATTTATTGACATTCCTAGAATATAACTGTTAACTCACAATCCTGAAACAATTGTCTCATTTTCTATTTATAGCTTTTCTAATTTTCTTGACTAAAACATAAAAAGTTTCTTTAATTTCTTCTCCAATATCTTCTCATTAAACACTGTCTTTTTTCTTGGTTTTGGATTTCTTAGCTTTAGATTTTTCTTTAGACTCTTTAGGATATAATGATTCCTTAAAAATTTTAACATGTCCAACAATTATGGCAATGAAAAATACTATAGACTTCTAAAAAATTACCTTACCCCTTCGCCACACCCAAAGGTCTCATTCTTGCAACAGATCTAGAAATACCAGCTCCGTCTACGCTTCTTATCACTTCATCAATATCTTTGTAAGCATCTGGTGCTTCCTCACTCAAAACTTTCGGATGAGTTGACTTCGCAATAATTCCTTTTTTCTCCAATCCTTTTCTAACATCTTCTCCCCAAAAACTTCTGATGGCTTTAGTCCTGGACATAGCCCTACCTGCACCGTGACATGTGGAATAGAATGTTTCTGATGCTTTTTCAGTTCCAACAAGAATATAACTAGCAGTTCCCATTGATCCTGCGATTAACACTGGCTGACCCACATTCCGATATACTTTCGGAACTAGTTCATGACCCGGCGGTAGAGCACGAGTTGCGCCTTTTCTGTGAACGTACAAATTTTTCTTCTTTCCATCTACTTCATGCTCCTCAAGCTTACAGATGTTGTGGCAGACATCATAAATTGTATGCATTTCCATGTCTTCCCATTTTTTGTGAAATATCTGCTCAAAAGTTTCCCTAATCCAGTGAGTCATGACTAATCTGTTTGTGAATGCATAATTGGCTGCACATTTCATCGCCTTAAAATAATCTTGACCTTCCTGAGTATTGACTGGGGCGCAGACTAATTGGGGATCTGGCAGCCATATACCATATTTCTTTGCCGCTTTCTCATGAATTTTTAGGTAGTCTGAAGCGACTTGATGTCCGAAGCCTCTTGAACCGCAATGCAACATAATCACGACTTGGCCTGGTTTTTCTGTGCCAAACACTTTTGCAGTATTTTCGTCATAAATCTTGTCGACTGCCTGTACCTCAAGAAAGTGATTGCCTGCTCCCAAAGTTCCAAGCTGAGGTCTTCCTCTTTTCTTTGCATCATCTGAAACTTTAGTTATATCTGCTCCATCCATACACCCATCTTCTTCCATTCTTTCTAAATCATCTTCAGTCCCATAGCCATTTTCTACAGCCCATTTAGCTCCTTTAACCAAGACTTCATCTAATTGATCATTATTTAAAACTAGCCTACCTTTGGATCCAACACCACAAGGTATATTTTTAAAAAGAGCAGAAATAAGTTCTTTTATTCTTGGTTTAACATCTTTTTCTGTTAAATTAGTTTTAATCATGTGAATTCCGCAGTTAATGTCGAACCCGGTAAGAGACGATGCTATAATCCCTTCTTTTGAATCAAATGCACCAACAGCTCCCATTGGCAGACCGTAACCGAAGTGACCATCTGGGAGCATAATTGCATTTTTCACAATCCCAGGTAAACAAGCAACATTTATTAATTGCCCTAAAGTATCATCTTCCATATCATGCATTATTTTTTCTGAAGCATAAACTACACCAGGAACGTTCATCTTCTCCCTCGCGGAAGTAGGTAATTCCCACTTGAAATCATTAATCTTTCTCAATTTTTCTTTAATTTAATTCACCAACTCATTTTTTATCAAAAACTTTCTTCCATCTTCTGTTAATTTCCAAATTCTTTCATTCTTATATTTACCAACTAAATCTATATAACCTTTTTCTTTTAGACCCACCACGTGTTTACCTCTTTTTTTATAACCATTTATATGGCTTGATATCATTGATAAATTCATCAAGAGTTCTTTTGCTAATTTTTTTGTTGTTTTTGGTGATTCCAAAAGACTCTTTAAAATTAAGATTTTAGTTTTCCATTTATATCTATGATTCCAATCTCTTTCCTGTTTATGCAAATAAAATAATATGTCCTCTTTTTTTTTAGAATGAGAAGTCCCTATTAATCTATTGAAATCTTCCAAACTTTTCTGATTTATAACAAAAGAGTGTTCTATTGTATTATGTCTTTCTCTAGAATATTCTGTGGTTATTTTCAGAGATGGAAAGGTATCTTTTATTAATTTCTTGAAATCTTCTAGAAGTGATTTATTAGAAGAATACAAAGTCATTCCTCTATCACTAACACAACCCTCATCGTCAGCAAACGCTCTTATAGCAGATGAAACAAGACTTTCTGGTGCTTGAAATATGAATTCAGGTACTCTAGCAGTTTTACTCATAAAATCAACATTATAAATTTTTTTGAGAATATGGGTAATACAAATTGGAAAAAATACAAAGGTATCTTTCTCTTTTATTTCTACCCCCCCAAAGACTCCTAAATCATCAATGAATTCCCTTCTCAAATTTTCATCGGTATTTCTATAAAATTGAGTATTAGCACTTTTAGCAAAACCATCACCAATTAAATGAACTATTATTCTAACTATTCTTTCATCTTCCACCAAAGGTAAATTTGGGTTCTTTATCAAATTCCCAGGTCCTCGGGCTTTAATGGATTCTATATTTTTTTCAATATCTTTAATTGAAATCTGCTTTGAAACTAATTTTTGAAGAATCAAAAGTCTGGATAATGGCATGAATTGGGGTGTTACCCAACCGTTTCCTCTATCAATTGAAGCTTTTCTCCATCTATTAATTGTATGTAATTTCTTGATTTTGAGGTATTCTCCTAATTTTCTTTTCCCTCCCACATTTTCTATAGAAAGGTCAATTAACTTTTCTCTAAAATCTTTCTTAAGTAGTATAAACAACTTCTGAGGGAAATCTGTTATATGAAATTTTTTTGGTTGCATATACATTTTATGAATTGTGGTAATTTAAGGATTTGTATATTTAAATTAAGGTGTAAAAAATGCAACAGAACTAACTGCCGCACCCATTTTCGTTCGAATATCTGGTGGGTACGAACTAAGAGTTATTGGGAGAAAGAGTTTAAATATGTTCACTGACATTTTTAAGACATGTCAATGTTCACAATATTTTATGAGTTTAAACTTACAGATCAATTCTTAGATTGGTTTATCACAGATGTACAGGGTCTATCATTCAACAATCCTCAATTCGAGAGAGAGAAATATACAGGGAACTAATCCAAGAAAATAGTAGAACAAGTTATAGAAAAACTTGGTGGAAACCTGGTGTTATCTTTAGATTCTCAAAAATTATAGAAGCTGATAAGCTACCACATCCAATTGAAGGTATGCATGCACAAATTCATGCAAGTTCAGAAGGTTATCTTGACCTACAAGAATTTAGAGATGTTTTTGAAAGATGTCTTTACCTTCACAAAATTCCATTTAAAAAATATGAATAACTAAATATCCAGCACAACACTAGCAACCCATCCTTCATCAACCTTATCAACAGAATATCTATAATAAGTAACAGCCTTAACAACGGTAAAAATCAGTTCCTGACGGATTTCTTCCCCATAACATTCTACTCTTATTTTAATTTCATTATTTTTGTCTAACTCCAACACTTTAAATTTTGAAAAGAACATGTTCTCAGTGTCAATGACTGTTAAGAGTTTTGACAGCCAATTGTGTATCAATTCTTTTTCATTTTCTCCTTCAACTTCTACCATCAGCACTTCTTTGTCTTTAACTTCTTTAATATCACAAATAATAGAAAACAAGGCTTCAGCTGAATTTTCTATCAATTCTTCAAAATTCTTTCCATAAGACCTGAACATTACATCTGAAGTTATATCATCAAGGATTTCATACTTCATACAAAACATTTATATTCTTAAGCTTTTAACTTTATTAGATAAGGGATAATATGATAAATAAAATATGCAAGGTGATAATCCTTGCCAATTTCTAAAGCACCATATAAACGTTCCTATCAACATACTTCTAGTCGGGGAAACGAGCAAAAAATCACATGTTCACAATGCGGTAGATCAGTTCCTAGGTGGAAAACATTTGATGTCTTCAGAGGCTTCAGAATAACAGATCAAACGATCTTAAAACAAATAGATAAGAATATGTTGCATTTAATGTCAAGAAAAGAAAGGGTGTGCCCTAAATGTGCAAGATTCTATCATATAGTTGAAAAAGGAAAGTCTCAAAGAAAAAAAGGTTTTAATAACGGAAAACTTTAAATCTTTTTCAATACCCCATTTTGTGATATAAATTCAATATTCACAGAAGGGCAATTCGTCTTTATCAAACATTTTTCAAAATTATTTGGTATTTCAGCAAATTCATATGATTTGATTTTACTTGCCTCTAGTTTTCCTTCCATTGGTTTCTCAATAATTGTTCTATCAGGATAAAAAACAAAGAGTGTCATACTCTTAAGATCTGTTGGCTGAAGATTTTCTAAAATAAAGAACATTGAGCCTTTAGAGAAATCATATGTTCCTGAGTATAATTTGAAATTTGCAAAAGAACAATCTGTTTCTTTTTCTGGGTTTTTAACACCAACTCCAGATGCCCAAAAAGATAGGCCAGCTGCAATAAGTATTGTTATCACAACCAAAGCTATAGCTAATGTTAATGGATTTATTCCTAATATTGGTGTTTCCTCTTCTGAAACCAATTGATTGGCAAACATAATCATCTAAACTATTTTCTTTTTAGAGAGCATCAAAAATACCATTATACCTGTAATCCCAGTCAATAAGGTTAATATTACTATAAAACCATAAATTGAAACTGACCAGATTCTTGATAAATCTGGGTTCATTGATTTAAGCAATATCATAAAAATGAATAAAGCCGCTGCCAAAAGCATGACTAAAAGTAAATTAATAAGCAAAACAGCTTTGAAATTTCCTTGATTTTTACTTATTTTTTTTAACACTAAAATCCTCCTTTAATTATTATAAATTATTGTTTTTCTGTTTATAAATTTAGCGAACCACCACCATCTATCGAAAGGGGACTTCTCGACGATAAAGTTAAAGAATAAGAAGGACTAAACCATATTTATATTTGACCGTTTCAAGTCATGGATAAATAACTGATAAATCGGAAGGGTTATATTACTTTTGAACTCATTCTCCAGTTTGAGAATATCATTGAATTCACGTGCTTCAAGTGTTTTTTGAATTAAAATTTTACCATTTCTTTTAACACTGTCAGTTTCATTTGGATTTGTTTTTGAATATCTATCAACCAAGCTAATGATTTTATCAAGGTTGCTTACTATCAAAGTTTTATGCCCTTCAAAGAATTTTTGTTGGGTCCTAAATGCATTTAATTCTCTTTTGACAACTGTCAATTTTGCTTTTAATGATGGATCATCTCCCCTTAAAAGAATACCATCACAAAAATTAAGAAGATATCTTCTAGTGTCAAACATTTCTTGTGTAGCTATACATATACCTATAGGTTTAGTATCATGCATAGTCAATATCATATAGCTCTCGGTAAATACTACGGTTAACTGAGTTATAAAGTCTTGTATTAAGAAAATTATAAATCTATATAAAACATCTAATAGTTGGTGGTTCATTGTCAAAAATTAAAGAAATTAAAGCGAGGGAAATTTTAGATTCTAGAGGGAATCCTACAGTTGAAGTTGATGTTATTACAGAAGATGGTTTATTTAGGGCAATGGTACCTTCAGGAGCATCTACAGGTATACATGAAGCCCTTGAATTAAGAGATGGTGATAATTCAAGATATATGGGAAAAGGTGTACTAAAAGCCGTAGAAAATGTAAACAAAAAAATAGCGCCATTAATAAAAGGAATGGACCCAACAAAACAAAAAGAAATTGATGATAAGATGATTAAAGCAGACGGGACTGAAAATAAATCTAATTTTGGTGCTAATGCTATTCTTGCTGTATCTATGGCTGCTTGTAAAGCGGGTGCAGCTGCAAAAAAGGTCCCTTTATATCAACACATCGCAAATCTGACAGGTGTAAAAGATTTTGTCATGCCAGTCCCAAGCTTTAATGTCATAAATGGTGGTGAACATGCAGGCAATGTGCTTGCAATGCAGGAATTTATGATCTTACCCATTGGCGCAGAATCATTTAGGGAAGCCATGAGGATGGGTGTTGAAATTTATCATAACTTAAAGAATGAAATCAAAAGAAAATTCGGGGTTGGTGCAACCGGTGTTGGTGATGAAGGCGGTTTTGCTCCTAATATAACAGACAACAGTGAAGCGCTGAAATTCCTCAAAAACTCTATTGACAGGTTGGGATATACAGATAAAGTTAAAATTGGCATTGATGTTGCAGCATCATCATTCTATCAGGATGGAAAGTATAATCTTGATTTTAAAAGTCAATACAACGATGGTAGAAATGTAATTACAGGAGAGGCCCTTGGTAATCTTTATTTGAAATATATAGAAAACTTTCCAGTAATATTTATTGAGGACCCATTTGAACAGGAAGACTGGGATAGTTATGCTGCTTTGACGAAAGCTACAAAAGGTAATGTCCAAATTGTAGGTGATGATTTACTAGTAACAAACCCTAAAAGAATAAAAGAAGCTATCAGAAAAAATGCATGTAATGCTCTGTTGCTTAAGGTCAATCAAATTGGAACAGTTACAGAATCTATAGAAGCATGCAAACTAGCAAAAGAAGCTGGTTGGGGTGTAATGGTTTCTCACAGAAGTGGAGAGACTGAAGACAGTTTCATTGCAGACCTAGTTGTGGGGTTAAAAGCGGGCCAAATAAAAACTGGTGCACCTTGTAGATCTGAAAGGTTGGCTAAATACAATCAACTAATGAGAATAGAAGAAGAATTGGGAAATAAATGTAGATATGCTGGTAAAAATTTCAGGAAACCGTAATTAAGTGTTCAAATGATTCCAAAAAATAAAGTAATTCTTATAATCAGAGATGGATGGGGATATAGAAAAAGTTCAAAAGACAACGCAATAAAACAAGCTAAAACCCCAAATACAAATTATCTGATGAAAAATTACCCAAACGTTTTGATCAATACAAGCGGAGAAGCAGTTGGTCTGCCAGAAGGTTATCAAGGAAATTCTGAAGTAGGGCATATAACTATTGGCTCTGGAAGAATTATATTTCAGTCATTTGTAAAAATAAACAAATCAATAAAAGATAAATCCTTTTTTAAAATTCCAGAATTTATTCAAGCAATAGAAAATTGCAAAAAAAATAATTCCAGTCTTCATATAATTGGCCTGCTTCAAATAGAAGGTGTACATTCTCATAAAGATCATTTGTTTGCTTTGCTTGATTTATGCAAGAAGCAGAACTTCAAGAATGTTTTTGTTCACGTAATCACTGATGGGAGAGACTCACCTGTAACTGACAGCTTGAAACATGTTGACTCCTTAATCAAAAAATTTGATGAAATTGGATTTGGAAAAATTGCAACAATTTCAGGAAGATTTTATACCATGGATAGGGATAATAGATGGGAAAGAACAAAAAAAGCATATGATTGTATAGTTAAAGCAGAATCAGATGAAGAATTTGAAAACCCAATAGAACAGATAAAGAAATGCCATAAAAATAATGAAACAGATGAATTCATAATACCAAGAAAATTAAAAAGTTATAATGGCATAAAAGAAAAGGACTCAATTATATTTTACAATTTCAGAACAGATAGGCCAAGGCAATTGACAAAAGCAATTGTTGAAAAAGAATTTGAAGGATGGAAACGAAAACTTTTAGATGTATTTTATGTTGCGATGACTCAGTATTACAACCAAATGAATGCACATGTTGCTTTCAAGGATCAAAATCTTGATAATTTATTGGGCAATATTATAAGTAAAAATAATTTGAAGCAATTGAGGATAAGTGAAACAGAAAAGTATGCACATGTCACATTCTTTTTTAACGGACAAATAGAAGAACCTTTTAAAGGGGAAGATAGAATACTTATACCTTCACCTAAAGTTCAAACTTATGATTTGAAACCAGAAATGAGTGCATATGAAGTAACAGATAAAATTTTAGAAGAAATTGAAAAAGAAAAATATGATTTTATTGTTGCCAATATAGTAAATGGTGATATGGTTGGTCACACTGGTGTAGTTGAAGCGTGTAAAAAAGCAGTAGAAACAGTAGATGAATGCCTTGGGAAAATAGTTGAAAGTGGCTTAAAGAATGGATACACTTTGCTTGTATTTGCAGACCACGGCAACATAGAAGACCAAACAAAACAATGGAGAACAAGCCATACAATAAATTATGTCCCATTTATTCTTGTTTCAAAAACTGAAAAACTGAAAAACTGCAAATTGAAAAAAAATAAGGGCTTGAAAGATATTGCCCCAACTGTTCTTGAATTAATGGGAATAAATAAACCAAAACAGATGACAGGTGAAAGTCTAATAGAATAATTTCATATTCAAAAGATATTACTTATCTTAATTTATATAAAATATTATATTGGTTTTTATATGATAAGACAACCGATAGTTGCAGTTTTGGGTCATGTTGACCATGGCAAAACTACAATATTAGATTCTATTAGAGGCACAACTGTTCAGAAAGGTGAAGCAGCAGGAATAACCCAGCATATAGGGGCATCATTCATTCCAATAGATACAATAAAGGGATTTTGTGGGGATCTACTTAAAAAATTAAAAATAGAACTTAAAATTCCTGGCTTGCTTTTCGTGGATACTCCAGGCCATGAAGCCTTCACTACATTAAGAAGAAGAGGGGGATCCGTTGCTGACCTAGCTATATTAGTTATAGATATTAACAAAGGATTTCAGCCTCAGACCGATGAAAGCCTAGAGTATTTGAAAAAATTCAAAACCCCTTTTGTTATTGCTGCTAATAAAATTGATCTTACACCAGGTTGGTTCCCCACCAATAAATCATGTTTTACCGATAGTATACAAAAACAGGGTTATGATATAATCGGTGATCTAGAAAATAAATTGTATACATTAGTCGGCCAATTATCAGAAAGAGGATTTGAATCCGAAAGATTTGATAGAATAGAAAATTTCAAAAAACAAGTTGCTATTGTCCCATGTTCAGGAAAAACAGGTGAAGGTGTTCCAGAATTATTAATGGTTCTTTCTGGTTTATCTCAACAATTTTTAACAAAAAGATTAGAATTATCAGATAAGACAAAAGGTTCTGTTCTCGAAGTAAAAGAAGTTAAAAGCCTAGGAACAACTATAGATGCTATAATTTACGACGGAACTATTCATATTGGGGATTATCTTATTATTGGGGGAAAAAAACCAATAGTTACAAAAGTTAAAGCATTACTCAGGCCAGCTTCATTAAAAGAATTAAGAATTGAAAAAAAATTTGAATATATAAAAGAGGCTTCTGCCGCAGCTGGTATAAAAATTTCCGCACCTGGGTTGGAAGATGCTATTGCAGGTAGCCCCATTGTATGTGTATCAAATGAAAATCAAATAGAAGACGAAAAAAAACTAATACAAAAAGAAGTGGAAGAAGTTGAATTCTCGCTAAATGTTGATGGTATTGTTGCAAAGGCGGACACACTTGGAAGTTTGGAAGCTTTGATAAAGCTATTAAAAGACAATGATATCCCAATTAGAAAAGCTGGAATAGGCCCAGTAATAAAACAAGACGTTGTTGAAGCAGATACAGTTAAAGAAGAAGATAGACGAGTGATAATTGGGTTCAATGTTAAAATCCTCGAAGACTCTGAAGAATTAGCAAGAGATCTTAAAATAAAAACATTTTTTAATAATGTAATTTTTCGGTTGATTGAAGATTATCAAAAATGGTATAAGGATGCTAAAGAGAGAAAAAAACAATCTAAGCTCGATAAAATAATCAGGCCATGCAAATTCAGAATTCTCAGGGGATGTGTTTTTAGAAATAGATCGCCGGCAGTATTTGGTGTAGAAATTATCAATGGTGTTTTGAAACCTGAAACTCCTATGAAAGTTGAAAAATCTGGAAAAAATGTTGGAAAAATAGATCAAATTCAAAAAGAAGGTAAAAATATTAATGAAGCAAAAACTGGGGATAAAGTTGCAGTTTCAATGGAAGAGCCGACAATCGGCCGCCAAATAAATGAAGATGATATTCTAATTTCTGCTATTACTCGTGGAGGTATTCAAGGCCTAAAAGAAGTTTGGGATAAATTGCATGATGATGAAAAAATGTTATTAAAAGAATGGGAATTGATTTAATTGAATTGGTTAATTCTAGTAATAGCAAATATAATACTGTCTTCCTTCAGAGATATTTACAACAAAAAAGTATTGAAAAATATGGAACCTATGGATTATACTTTTGGTTATATTCTATCCACAAACATTATCTTTGGTTTAACTGGGTTTGCTTTGGGATGGTTTTCTAATTTTGTTATAAATTACCTGCTCATAATTAATTCCATAATTACTGTAGTTGCACTTTTGTTTTATTTTAAAGCAATGAAAATAGATGATGTATCAAAGATTTCTCCATTGCAAAATATTAATATTCTATTCATAGTTGTTTTTGCAGCTTTGTTTTTAAAAGAAGTCATCACCCCTCTTCTGTTATTCGGATGTATACTTATAACATTCGGTGTATATATTATACATCTCAAGGGAAAAAATGTTCTAGAGCCAATAGAAGAAATTTCAAAATCAAAATCATTCAAATTTATAATAATCTACTCGTTGTTTATTTCAATAAATATAATTTTAGGTAAGTTTTTAGTTTCTTCAATTGAACCAAAAACATACTTCTTCATATTTTTCAATTTTTCATTCATTTTTCTACTTTTATATCTAATTTTTTCAAGGGACATTGGGACAAAATTAGCTAACTTTCACTCTGACGAAGAAAATATTGTGAAGT
>CAYZVE010000023.1:0-12654 GCA_964481805.1 uncultured archaeon
AACTATAAACATTGCAAACAGAGAAATTGCAAAAGGCCAATATTTTAGAATTTTATCAAAGTTAAAACCCTCTTTTTTGAGATAAAATACTCCTATAACCGGCAGTATATAAACTCCAAAAACTTTATTTACAAAGGCCAAAAAGACAAACAAAGCTGAAAGGAAGAAATATGACTTTCTGTATTTCTCCTGAGCTTTAATAAAAAAATAAACAGACAGTAGCATGTAAAGAGAAAGATTTACATCTGTTGAAATTAAAGTTGCATTAAGGACCTCAAATGGATTGATTGCCATCAAAGTAGCTGCTATTAAGCCTGCATTTAAACCAAATAGTTGTTTTGTTATTAGATATACCACATATATACATCCTATAGACGAAAGTAAGACTGGCAAAATAAAAGTGAACTCATTAATACCAAAAAGTTTCCATATCAATACTTGTGGGATCCAGTAAGAAAATCTATAATAATATTGACTATTTATTATTCTTCCATTGTATATGTCTCGAAAAGCGAAAAAGTAGTTTGGGTCATCACCAAGTCCATCACCACAGAAGAAAGCTAACCTGATAACCAAACCCAATAGTAATATTAAAAAAACCAAATTCTTTTTATCCAATAACTTTTTATAAAACATTTTGATAAAACCCCATTAATTTTTAGGGCTGTTAATCATATAAACTGTATAATTCGATTGATCATTTTCTTTCAAAGAAATACTGTTATAATTTGAATTAAGATATGACTCAAAATCATCTGATATTTTTTGAGTACCCTTAGTGATAATATATTCAAAATTTTTGGGATTCCAATTTTCAATAGCTTTGTTGAGCTCATCATAATTTTGAACATAATCCACTACCCTATTCGCATAATAGAAATGAACTTGACAATATCCTGGATCCTCTGTATAAGTAACTATTATATTACCATTGTTTTTGGATAGGAACTCTACTATGGGAACTATTGTATTAGTGCCTCTATAAATATCCTTAATTACATTGAATGAAGTTTTTATTGAAAGGGTTGTAAATATAAGAATCAACACTAAATATATTGAAATTTTCAAAAATCTTTTATCCATTTTAATCTTTTCTAAAAAGAATCCTATAAAATCAAACAAATAGTCAGATAAAACACCAATCATTAAAAAATACCCTGGTATTAAAAAACCAATCATATAGTCGTGTATCCAGTAATAATTAGTGAAAATAAAAATGTAAGAAAGGAATGAAATGAATATCAAAAGAGGTAATGAACTTTTTTCCAAAATTTCCTTAGTTTTTTTATTATTTTTTCCACTGAAATATTTAATTTTAATTATACTTGATATAACAAATATAATTATAACATAGAGAGAGAACACCCCATAATATCTATTAAAACCCATTAAAAACTTATTTATAATTTTGCTATAAGTTATACCGTAAAATTGGCTTCTTTCATCCATATTTGTCCTGAATAATAAAACTTCTAACATGCTCCCATCCTTGTCAGAATGTATGAAAGAACCAGTTAAAAAATAAATATGCAAAAAGAATAAGAGAAATAGGCAAAAGGTAAGCGGTATTATTATGTAGAATTTAAGATTTTTCCTATAAAAAAGAAAATAATGGACAACCAATACTGGTATTAAAAAATAAAATTCCCAATCAGTGAATGTTCCTATAGATAGGGAAATTATGAAAAGGGAAAAAAAGATATTTTTTCCCTCCTTAAGCCATTTCAAATAGAAAAATATTGTTGATAAGATAAATGTAATTGTAACAGCTTCTAGAGCAACGAAATTTCTAAAATTAAAAAAGATTGGTGATAAAACCAGAAAAAAAGAGGAAAAAAATCCAACTCTTTCATTATAATATTCTTTGCCAATGAAATAAAATAGAAATATCGAGATTACATTTAGGAAAATCGGTAATAATCTTGCTGAATATTCATGAATTCCAAATAATCGGAAAAATATTGAAATTAAGGTTGACATTAAGGGTGAATGATGTGTGAAAAAACCGATTTTTTCTTCACCATTTTCAAAATTATAATTCGTATTGAATGGCATTCCGAATTTAGTGTTAAAGGACCCGTATTTTATCATATTTATGGCTATATAACTAAACCAACCCCCATTACAACCATTATGTTCTCCGCTCCAAGAAGCCTTTATTCCGAATGAAGAATATATTATAAATACAATAGCAATTACACAAGTTAAATAAAATAAACTTTTTGATTTCATATTTACCAATTTTATATGAACATAATTTTAATTAAACCATATTATTTAATTTCTCTGTTTTAAACTTTTAACTCTTTTCTTAACCTGAATATATTTTCTATATAACTTTTAACAGTATTTACAATATTTACTGTGCTCCCTTTATCTTCCTTCCATTTGATTGGTATCTCTACCAATTTATACCCCATTCTTTCACCTTTAACAAGCAATTCCGTATCAAAAAACCATTCATTATTTTTTATTTGTGGTATTAATTCCCTTACTATCTTCCTGTTTATTGCTTTGAATTCACATTGTGCATCTTTAAAATTAACGTCAAGAAATGCTTTGAGCAAAAGGTTATAACCCCTTGACATAATATCCCTTTTTAATGAGCGCTCCACTTCAGATCCTTTTTTTAACCTTGAACCAAAAGCTATATCAGAGCCATTTTCTATTGCATCTGTAAGTTTTTTCAAATATTTCAGGTCAGTTGACAAGTCAACATCCATATAACACATAACATCAGAGTCATTGTCTATAAAAGCTTTTTTTAGAGCTCTGCCACGACCTTTCTCTTTCAAATGAATGAATTTTACTTGTTTATATTTTTCTGATAGATTATTTGCTATTTCCAATGTTTTGTCAGTTGAAGCATTGTCAGCAATGATAATCTCAAAATTTTTGTAATTCTTTTTGCAAGTTTCTAGGACCTTTTTAACGCTCCATTCTAATTGTTCTTCCTCATTATAGACTGGAATTACAACAGATATCATTTTAAAAACCTCAAAAATAACTTAAACTGCTTAACCAATAGTTTAGGATTCTTGAACAGCCTTGATAAAATATAATTTGGCCTGAGATAAAATTCGACAAAACCCTTCTTTGCCATCTTTTTCAGGAATTTTTCATTGGGAAGACCTTCATAAGATGTTGGAAAGAGCCCTTCTGTTTGGCCTTCAACCATATTATAAAACTCTGTTCCAGGGTATGGGCTAGCAACATTGAACGAAACATAATCCGGGTTTAATTCTTTTGCAAATTCAATTGTTTGCCTCATTTCTTCTTCTGTTTCTTCAGGCAACCCAACCATCATAAAGCAAACAGTCTCTATCCCAGTCCTTCTTGTTAATTCAATCCCTTTCCTGATTCTATCTTTAGTGATTTTTTTCTTTGTTAATTCTAAAATCCTATCAGAGCCGCTTTCTACTCCGAAATGGATGGACTTACATCCAGCCTTTTTCATTTTCTTCAAGATACTTTCATCAACTGTGTCTATCCTTGTCTGGCATGTCCAGTTTGTTTTGTAATTCTTTCTTATTATAAGGTCACAAATTGCTTCAGCATGTTTTTTGTTAACAGTGAATTCAAGGTCCATGAAATAGATGTTTTTAACATGAAAATCGTTGATTAACGTGTCCAATTCCTTCTCAACTAATTCAATTGGTTTAATCCTGTACTTGTTTCCATACATTACCTCTTTTGCACAAAATATGCACTGGAATGGGCAACCTCTAGCAGTTTCAACAATAGAAAAATGGTCACCCATTATTTCATAAGAGTATTTTTCCATAGGCAATAAATGAAAAGCTGGGACAGGGAATTTTGACAAGTCTGAAAGCTGCCTCCTTTCTGTGAAAATTATCTTGCTGTTTTTTTTGTAAGCTATTCCCTTCACTTTTGATAAATCATTTTTCTCGCACAAGTCAACTATCGCCAATTCTGGCTCTCCTATAATCAACGCATCTGCCTTTGTTTTTTCAAGCATTTCTTTTGGTCTCATCGTGCAGTGCGGGCCGAAAACAAATATCTTAGACTTTGGGAAAGATTTCCTAAATTCTACCACTGTCAGCAAAAATGAATCAATATCTATGTGAGGACATTGCCATCTATCAAGAGATGCTGATGCTATGAAAATTTTATCAAAACCTTTTGACTGTTTTATAGCCTCTTCAATCGGTATTTTCAATGCATTTATATCCATGATTCTGATCTCATAGCCCTTTTCCTCTAACAAAGCCCCGGCAATCGCCAAATCAATGGGCTGCCAAGCCCTTGAATATCTATTCGGCTTGTCTGGGTTATACTCATACCATGGATTCACTAAAAGTATTTTTGGCTTCATTTAATCAAGTTATTGAAAAGAACGTTTAAAGAATTAACTCATGAAGTATTTTCCTTTATTTTTTTGTTCTTGATCCATCTGTGAATCTAATTTGTTTGCCCTTGGCCTACCTGTTTGAGTGTCTTTTCTAAATGTGACTTTAACCTGTTTTAAAAATCGGTTAAAAGCATGTTCAACACTTTCTGGCTCTTCAATATGACCTTTTGCTCCTGGATCACCTAAAAATACCATAGCACTATCGGATATTTGGCTCAAAAACAGAAGATCATGGTCAATTATCATTGCTGATGTCTCATCTTTTTCAACTATGTTTCTTATCATCTTCGCTAAATTTAACCTTTGTTCAACATCCATAAATGCAGATGGCTCATCCAAAAGATAAATGTCAGATTTTTGGCTTAAGCAGATAGCAACTGCCACACGCTGCAATTCTCCCCCAGATAATTTATTAACATTCTTTTCCAAAAGCTTGTCTATTCCTAGAGGATGAAGAATTTTTGATTTGTATTCACTTGAGCTAAATTCATTTGTTACTGATTTTAGAAGTTCACGGACAGCCCCGTCAAAATCTGTTTTTGGGTATTGGGACTTGTATGATATTTTTACTTTTCCGTTTATTTCACCCTTATCTGGCTTTATTTCACCTGCCAAAATTTTTGCAAGTGTTGTCTTACCTAAAGCGTTTGCACCCAATATACCCATAACTTCTTTTTTGTAGATTTGGCCTTTTTTTACACTCAATTTAAAGTTTCCAAGAGTTTTTTCAAGATTTTCAAATTCTATTATTTGTTCTGTGCCCCTCTTTTGCTCAATAAATGTTGACTCGAAATATATTGGCTGCGGCCTTATTCTGACATTATCTTCTTTTATGTATCCATCTAAAAATGCATTTATGCCAACTCTTACTGAATATGGCACTGAGACTATGCCATAAACTCCAGGAACTCCGTAGAGTATGTGAATGTTGTCTGCAAGAAAATCTAATGTTGCAAGGTCATGATCAACTACTATGACTGATTTATTTTTACAGAATTCTTGTATTGTTTTTGAAACTTCTAATCTTTGGAAAATATCCAAGAAGCTTGTAGGCTCATCAAAATAATATATGTCTGCATCTTTTGCAATTGAAGCTGCAATTGCTACACGCTGCAATTCTCCGCCTGAGATTTTATCAATATCATTATCTAAGATTCTCTCAATGTCAAACCTTTTGATGAGATCATTTAATATACCTCTTTCATCAGTTTTGTCGATTAATTTTGAAACCTTGCCTTTGAATGTAGATGGTATTTTGTCTACCCTTTGGAGTTTGTAAGAAACTTTCATCTCTTTTTTTTCCAGTTTTTCCAAGTAGTTTTGCAATTCTGTTCCCCTGAACATCTTGACTATTTCTGACATTTCAGCTTCCTTTTCTTCTCCAAGATTTGGCTTTAATTGGCCAGAAAGTATTTCCAAAGCTGTTGTTTTACCTAAACCATTTGACCCAACAAGGCCAACTATTTTTCCTGGTGATGGAAACGGCAATCTATAAAGAACGAATTGATTTTTACCGAAACGATGGATGGGGCTTTCCTTAAGTTTTTCCGGAAGATTAACAACATGGATAGCTTTGTACCCAGCTTTATCACATTTACTTACACATAAGCCGCAGCCTATGCACAAATCCTCATTAATGATTGGGAATGCGGTTTTTTGATCAACAATTATGCATTCTTCATCTTTTCGATTGATGGGACATACCCTTTTACAAAGGTATCCACATTTATCTTTTTTACATAATTCTTTATTGATTGAAGCTATTCTTACCATAACTAGATTTAATGATTACGAAAACTTATAAATGATTAGAGATCTGCTCAGAAATAGGTGACCACAATCTAAAATTCAATTTTATTCTTTCTATGGTTTTCAAACAACGCGTTAATGAATCTCTTTTGTTCAGAACTCCATTTTTTGTTAGAAGATTTTAGAACATGATCCACCCAAATTCTCGTGAATCTTATTTTTTCTTCTATTAATTCTTGTTTCAATTTATCATTCATTTTTACACATCTCCAATATATTTGGACTAACATCCAACTGTGAGCATATTTCTCTTATTTTTTTCTCATTAAGATGCCTTAATTTTTTGAAAAGCAGATAAAGGTAACATGCATCATCTATATCTTTTCTACTGCCTAAATATATCTTAAATGCTATGTTCATCTCAATCGAAGATATGAAAAATTCATCCCCATTTAACTCAACCCTTATTTTTTCTTTTAGGGATTGTAAACCCCATTTATCTTTTGGGAATTGCAGTTCTACATTTGGAATAAATTCATCTTTTTTTGCTATTCTTGGAGCTATTTTTTTTGTTAACATATCATAAGCATCTTTATCAGATCTTGCATTGAAGATAACATATCCTTTTTGTTTTAATTCATTGTAAAATTTTTTGAAAGTCTGGAGATCAGTTTTTTTTATAAATACATCTATATCTTCTGTTCCCCTTATTTTTCCAAAAAGAATTGACAAGTAACCTGAAACAATGACATAATTGAAATGCTTAGCTAAAATTTTACATATATCTATAACAAATTCATCGATAATATTTGTTTCTTTCTTTAATTTTATCTCATCATTAGAAATATCGATTTTCATAAGGAAGATATTAGATTTATAAAATAAATAAAACTAGATTTCTACTCAAAAACCATCTCAGCATCCACGCCGAATATAGAATTAGCAATCTTGGAAAATTTCTCGGGATCTATAGGCAATGAGCCTTTTTCTAATGAGGATATTCTAACTTTATACTCGTCCTTTTTTCCATAAATAACATTAACTCCAAGAATTGGAAATGTATGAAATATTTCCTTAACAAAGGACCCAAATGTAGAAATATCAGAAACAACCCGTATCTGATTGCCTAAATCTTTACTCAATTTTTTAATCATCCCACCATTTTTTCCTATGATTTTTGAAGCATTTTTCCGATCAGTCATCACAAGAAGCATATTTGACCCATCAACAACCCGATGAACTTCTGCATCTTTTAATGCTTGATATTTTCTCCCAAGTTTATTGAGAGTCTTAAAAGCTTTTATCTCATCGACCTTGATTAGCTTTTCTCCTACATTTTCTGCACATTCTTTACACAAGATATCATTCTTCAAGCATTTTTCACAGATAGGGAATTTCATAAATAATATTTGTAGCTCTGAAAGCTTATAAATGAATTTAACCAACTAAACCCTTTTAAACTTTCTATTCTAATAATCTAAGAGTTGATAAGTATGGAAGAAAGAGTATTTACAATCAATATCCGCAAAAAAGGCTTAACTACAGCTAGATGGAAAAAAACTAATAAAGCTTCTTCTACTATCAGAAATCATATAAAAAGGCATATGAAAATAGATGATATTAAAATAGGGGATAGTATAAACAGAGAGATATGGGCAAGAGGCAATGAAAAACCTCCCAGTAAAATTAAAATCAAGGCAATAAAAACCAAAGTTGATGATAATGATATAGCCAAAGCAGAAATGTGGGGTCATGTTTTTGAGGAAGAGGTAAAAGAAGGGCCTAAGGAAAAGAAAGCTGAAGAGAAAAAAATTAAAGAAAAGCCAGAAGAATCTCCAAAAGAGGAAGTGGTTAAAGAGGAAAAAACCGAAGAGAAAAAGAAGGAGCCAACTAAAGAGCAACCCAAACCAAAATCAGAAAAAATTAAAGAAAAGGACGTATCATCCGACAAATAAAGCATATTTTCCTGGTTTATTTATTTCTAAAACTTTTGCAATTTCACTGTCTTCTACTTTATTAAATATTATAACGCCTTTCCAACTTGCTGACAAATCCTTGCTCTTACAGTTAGGGCATTCTTTCTCGATTGTAAACATCTTGCAATTCCTGCAAACATAACTTCTTCTTCCCATAAATCATCACTTCTTATTGCTCCCAGATGCTTTCACAGGCTTTTTAAAATTTTTCTTTTCCTGCTCTATCCAGAAGAGAGCACCTAATTCAGCTTGTCTCATTGTCAAGCCTATTTTATTTTCTTTTTCAGGTATCATAGCCACAGATATGATCTTCCCACGAACAGGGTCTCCTTCTTTGAGCGTTTTCTTGCTTTGTTTTCCCAGGAAAATCGAATTTTTCTCATCAAAGCTAACATAATCATTCATCAATTGAGAAACGTGAACCAAGCCGTCCATAGGGCCAATTCTTATAAAAGATCCAAATTCTATGTTGTCAATAACATCTCCCAAAACAATTTCATGTATCTCTGGCTTAAAACTCAATATTTCAAAAGTAACTGGGTAATAGGCACTGCCATTTTCTGGTAAAATTCTGCCTTCCCCTATTTCTTCTATTTTTGTAATAACAAGGCCCATGCCGAATCTTTTATCTAATTTTCCTTCATAAGTATCCCCTATACTCTCTTTGATAGCTTTCTTAATATTCATCCCAAATCTAGTTGGGGGAACTTTAATTTTTGTTTTAATTTTGACTAACTTATACATTTTTTTCAACTCTCTTCTAGACTGGCTTGAGCAGCAGCCAATCTTGCTATTGGGACTCTAAATGGTGAACAACTAACATCGTTTAACCCTATCCTATGGCAGAATTTTACTGATTCTGTCTCTCCACCATGTTCTCCACATATACCTATTTCCATATTTGGATTAACTTTTCTTGCTTTTTCTATGCAGAGCTGCATCATTTTTCCAACCCCACCCTGATCAATTGATTGAAATGGATCTCTTTCATATATACCTTTTTCAACATACTGGCCTAAAAACTTTCCAGCATCATCCCTTGAAAGGCCACAAGTCATTTGTGTTAAATCATTGGTGCCAAAAGACATGAAATCTGCTTCTTTTGCAAATTCATCGGCTGTTATTGCTGCTCTCGGGACTTCAATCATTGTCCCTACTTGATAATCTATTTTACCTTTAACTTTTAATTCTTGTGCAACTTTTTCTACTATTTCCTTTATCATTAAGAATTCTTTAACATTACCCGCTAAAGGAATCTCTATTTGCGGCTTTACTTTTATTCCTTTGCTCTTTGATTCAATTGCAGCTTGGAATATTGCCCTGATTTGCATTTCATTTATTTCTGGGTATTTTACACCCAATCTACAACCTCTGAAGCCAAGCATTGGATTAAATTCATATGAAGTGTTTATTGCATTCTTTATTTTTGATTCTGAAATTCCCATTTCCAATGATAATTCTTTTATTTCAGCATCTTCTTTCGGCAGAAATTCATGTAAAGGCGGATCTAATAATCTAATTATAACTGAAAAACCATTCATTGCTTCAAATATACCCTCAAAGTCTTTCTGTTGGTATTTTAATAGTTCATCAAGGTATTTCTTTCTGTCTTCTATTTTATCTGAAAGTATCATTTTTCTGAAAGATTTGATCCTGCTTGCTTCAAAGAACATGTGCTCTGTTCTGCATAAGCCAATTCCTTCAGCCCCAAAGTTCCTTGCAACCTGAGCATCATGGGGTGTATCAGCATTTGTTTTCACTTTAAGTTTCTTGAAGCTATCAGCCCAAGACATTAATTCTTTGAAATCCCCTTTTATTTCGGGGTCAACAACCGGAATTTTTCCTTCAAAGACTTCCCCAGTACCGCCATCCAGGGTTAACCAATTCCCTTCTTTGAATGTTTTTTCCCCTTCTAGGTTTTTGATTAAGATTTTCTTTTCTTTTTCATTGACTATTACGTCCCCAGCACCAGAGACACAACACTTTCCCATGCCCCTTGCTACAACTGCAGCATGAGATGTCATCCCCCCTCTTGCTGTCAAGAACCCTTGCGCTGCATTCATACCTTCAATATCTTCTGGTGATGTTTCTGTTCTGACTAATATTAATTTTTCATCATAGTTTTCTTCAACTATTTCTGCAGCTTTCTTAGGATTAAAAATTATCTTACCAACAGCAGCACCAGGCGAAGCTGGCAAGCCAACTGTTAAAGGAGTGGCTTGTTTCTTTGCTATAGGGTCTAATTGTTTATGCAATAATTGGTTCAACTCTTCAGGTTTTATTCTAAGAATTGCTTCCTTTTTATTAATTAAGCCCTCTTTTACCATATCTACAGCAATTTTAATTGCAGATTGAGCAGTTCTCTTTCCTTTTCTTGTTTGCAATAAGTAGAGTTTACCCTCTTGAATTGTAAATTCAAAATCCTGAAGATCCTTATAATGATTTTCTAATTTTTCATAAACTTTTAAAAGTTCCTTATAAACTTCTGGTATCACATCTTTCATGTTGTCAATAGGCTTAGGTGTCCTTATACCAGCAACTACATCTTCACCTTGGGCATTTAATAAGAATTCACCATAATGTTCTTTCTTGCCTGTTGATGGGTTTCTTGTGAATGATACACCAGTTCCTGATGTATTTCCTAGATTCCCGAAAACCATGCTTTGAATATTTACGCCAGTTCCTGCATCATTTTTTAATCTGTTAATTCTTCTATAAGAAATAGCTCTCTCATTATTCCATGAATTAAAAACAGCATCTATTGACATTTTTAGTTGTTGTTGAGCATCTTGAGGAAATTCCTTGCCAGTTTCTTTTTTTATTAATTCTTTGTATTTTGGAATCAAAGACTTCAAATCATCAGCATTAAGCTCTGTATCGTATTTTACCCCTTTTTTTTCTTTGGCTTGCTCGAGGATTTCCTCGAATTTAATATGCTTAACCTCCATTACCACGTCTCCAAACATTGTTATAAATCTTCTGTAGGAGTCCCATGCCCCTCTTTCATTGTTTGTAAGCTTGGCAAAACCGATAACGGATTTATCATTCATTCCCAAATTAAGGATAGTGTCCATCATTCCAGGCATTGAAACATATGAGCCAGATCTAACAGAAACAAATAATGGGTTTTTGTCATCACCGAGTTTTTTTCCCATCTTTTTTTCTAATTTTTCTAATTTTTCTTTTAACTGTTCTTCCAAACCTTTAGGCCATTTTTGACCCTGTTTATAGAATTCATTGCAGGCTTTGGTTGTGATTGTGAAACCTGGGGGAACTGGGAGGCCTATATTTGTCATCTCTGCAAGCTGAGCTCCCTTGTTTCCTAAAAGAAACATGCTTTCTTCTGTATTTGCATTTTTTATCTCATCAAATGAATAAACCATTTTTTCCATAATTTCAATCCCTCCTTGAATGAATAGACTATACTATTTATGAAATATAAATCTAAATATGTTTCTATTTGGAAGAAGATACCAAACAGTTAATCATAAAGTTCATTTATGCTCTTTCTCAAACTTTTCTATTCCTTTTAAAATTAGCTTCTTAGCAACTTCCGAACCTTCCATCCTCTCAATTTTAACCCACTTTTCAGGTTCTAACTCCTTATACCTGTTAAAGAAGTGCTTAATTTCCGTAAGCATGTGATCAGGCAAATCCTTTATGTCATTATATCCCTTGAATTTAGGGTCTATCCTATCTATCGGGACGCATATAATCTTCTCATCCCTCCCTTTTTCATCAGACATCCTCAAGACCCCAATCGGCCTTGCAGTTATAACCGAGCCAATTTCATGTGATTTCGAAACTATTACCAAAGCATCAACAGGGTCTCCATCTTCAGCAAATGTTTTTGGTATAAGCCCATAATCCCCTGGGTAAACCATCGATGTGAACAAATCCCTGTTAAGGAAGAAAGCACCAGTCTCTCCATCCATCTCATACTTGCTGTCCGAGCCTTTTGGGACTTCAATTATTATATGAACAACATCAGGAACTTTGCCTTTAGGTCCTGGAGCCAATACTTTCCACAAAGCTTGTTTCATAAATATCACTTTAATCTACCATCAGCCTATTTTTTCCCCTTAAATAGATTACTTTAACATTCTTGGTTTTTAGTCTATTAATTAGTTCTTTGTCATTGGTTGCAACTAGTGTTTGTTTATCTGCTAGTTCTACTATTGTATCATCTACATTTTTTTCTTGAGTTGGGATTACTTTTACTCCCTTCTTTTCTATTAATTCTAATCCTACTCTTGCAGCGGTTGCATCTTCCCCTGATTGTTCTGCTAAATGTTCAAGCTCTATAAATACTCCGTCTAATGTGATTATCTTATGTTCATCTGGGATTAATTTGTTTATTTCTTCGAATATATCTAGTTTAAACTGGTAAGGGATTGTCAAAAAGTTTGTGTCTAAGATGATTTTTTTCATGATTCCTATTTAGGGTTAGCATTTTTAAAGGAATTGTTGTTTGAGGATTACTGCAATAGTTTTAGATAACTCATCAAATTCCATGATAGAACAAGTATTTATATATATATATTTTAGATAGATAAT
>CAYZVE010000024.1:0-10138 GCA_964481805.1 uncultured archaeon
ACATTGACTGAAAATAATTTTCAATTTTATCTTGATGATGAGCCATCACCAATTAGCATCTTTAGAAATGAAAATAATGGCACGTATTCTTTTACTACAAATTTTAATACTAATGAATTAGGAAAACACAATTTTTCTGTAGAAGTGAATTACGAAGGGCAAATTGAAAAAGAGAAAATACAGGTTACACTATTAACTTACCCAAAAAATAAACCACTAATAATAACAAATAACGATTGGAAAAATTATATTTCTTCAGTAACTACAAATAAACCAGTTTTAATCTACGATTCTTCGAGAAAACAAATAGATAGATTTATAGAAGAATACAACCCGGATCAAATATTCCAGCTTGAAACTAATTTAACTTTTTCTCATGAAAATTATTTCGTAGATTCCAGGGAGGCATTAATTAAATTATTCTTCAATCAATCAGATCTAATCATTCCTTCTAATAAAGAAATAGCATTAAAATCCTCTTTTATGAATATACCAATACTTTTTGATCCAGCAGATGAAACCTTAGAATACCTTAATCCAGATATAATTTATAATTTTACAACATTGAACCAAGTCGACAGCCTGTTTAGAGAATACAACCCAACTCCTGATTATTTTATTGTTACAAATCCAGTCATAGAAGAATCAAAGTTTTCATTTTCTCTAGCTAAAAATAGAAAAAGCTTCATAATTTTTTCTTCAGGGAACTCAGAGCAATCTAATATCAAATTAACCCAAGAATTAAAAAAGTTCAAATTACCAGATTCATATTATTTTGATAAAAATCTTTATCTCACGTTGATAGGAGTACCTTATTTTTCTGTTGCAGACCCAGTTGATAATAATAAACAACTAATCACTGACACGCCTTATTGTGACATAAATGATGACGGGTATCAGGACTTGTCATGTGGCAGGCTAACAGGTTCACCAGAAATATTATCATACCAAATAGAATACTCAAAGCTATACCGTCTGGATAAGACAGCTTTAATTCTAGCTTCTTACAATACTCCTGGAAAATATTGGGATGTTTTAACTGCTGGTGGCACAATGCCCAATGTGATTGGCACTGAGATAGAATTATTAACGAAAGAGTTTGATGTCAAACGGCTAGTTGAAAGAAGGTCAGAGTTTGATGAACTAGACCAATCAGTTTTAGAAAAATTAAATAATCTAGCCGAAAAATTGGAATTAACGGAGTCAGCAACCTATATATATCTATTTTCTAGCCTTCTCGGAGACCTCAATAAAGTATTACTAGTTGCCAAACTTGGAGACGAGGCACTTTATTCTATTTATGAGTTTGATTGGAGCAGTTCTTGGAAAAGTTTAATAAATTTAAAGCCAGAATACCCAAAACATTTACCAGTTTTTAATAAAGATAACCTCAAAGAAGAAATAAAAAATAATCAAGCTGTTTTATATTTCTCAAAAGGAAATGAAACCCATTGGTTTATACCATTAAATTCGACTTGGTATTCTACTTTTTATGAAGAGTTTGATCCATCCAATCTTGATTCTAATACATTATTTTACTACCTCAAATATTCCAATAGTTTCGGAATTAAGGATAAAATGTTGGGCTTGAATGCATTATCCATAGTCTCATCCACAAGTGATTCTTATAATATTTATTCTGGGCAAACTGCATATCATTTTTTCAAGAACTTTGATCAGCCAGTTGGAAAAGCTATGACAGAGACAAGAAACAGAAACTATGAACTTTCTCAGACCGAATTGAATAAAAATAAAATTTATGAAAAAGAATACTATGATGAGATTCTTATCGGCGATCCATCTTTATCTTTTGACCCAAACTTAGAGCTTGAACAATCTATGCCTGTAGAAATAGAAAATGGGGATTGCATTATCACCTATTCATTTCAACCTGATTATGATATAATTTCTTTTAACAAATCAAGCTTTATCGTTTTCAATGATGCTGATGATTATTTAATTGATAATAATAAGCCAATAATTCCAATTTATAAAAAAACTTTCACGCTCCCGACAAACTCTGAAATATTGGATTTTTCAATTAAACTTTCAAATAAAAGCTATGAAAACATCGAGCTCCCAGTTATTTATCTAGACCCAGAATATTTTGATAATCAAACTTTTGCCGGTGAGTTTCCGGATAAATTTTATTGGAATTCTGAAATAAGGCTTTTAGATAACCGAACAGTTTTTGGGACTTTATTTTCTCCAGTAATTTATTATTCTAGCAATGCTGCTAAAGTTTTTGATAAGATTGATATATCATTCAAATACGCATCTCCTATTGAAATAACCAGAATTAATGCAACTAATGTTAAAACAAATAACCCAGAAAAAATAATCATAGAATTATTCAATTCTTTAACCTATGGTCAGGACGCAAATCTTTCCTTAAAAATTCAAACAAACACGTATGAAAATAAAATAATAAAACAATTAAAACTTAGCCCAGGCAGAAATATGATTGAGGTTGATTATACTAATACTGATCACATAGGAAATTATTCTGTTTCTGCTATAATTACTGCTGGTGAAATTGTTGCTGGGCCAAAATATACATATTTTGAAGTTTTTGAGGAGTCGTTTCTTGAAAAAATATGGCATCCAGTCTCTAAAATTTTCAAAATAAATTTCACAGGTTTTTTTAAACAAACCAAAAATTTTAAGGAAGACTATACAATTAAAAAAATTGGGGATAAAACTATTCTTGATTACAGTTCTATTGATATATCTATTCACATTGAACAAGAGACGAATGAAACAATGACATTAATTAAAACATCAAAAGGGGAACTAAAAATAGGTCAAAATCCAGGAATCATAAGTTATCATTTTTCAACGCCAGATGGCTTATTGATTATGGTTAAAGAAAAAGGTAGAATAAATCAAGAAATTATGGGAGATGAAAAACAACTTAAATCCATTTTGAATGAAATCTTAAAATCATATGAAAATAAGCTAAAGGAATTAGACTTAATTACCTAAATTTTCATATAGCTTTCTTTATAAACCTAATAAATAATTAATTTTATGATTGATTTGCCTAATATTAGTTCTCAAATTGGGATTATAGTATTTGTTTTTATCGCTGTTATTATGATTTATTTGATTACTAAAAGATAGGTGTTTTTCTGGAAAAAAACGGCTTGGTGAATAATTTTTTCTCACCAAATAATATTGTCACTATAATTTTAGGAATTATAGAATTGGTTGGTTTTTATTTATTATTCCCGAGCCTAAAAGAGGAAAATTGTATTTTAGCTGGAATGATATTGGGTGTTGGGTTGACATTAATACTTGTTGGTATTCTTGTTTTAGTTGATAAATCAAGAAGATACAAAAAGGGTATTTTAGTTATGGCTTTATAATTTTTTGCTTTTAATACTATCCATTCAACCACCAAAATCATTAAATATCTTCCTTTCCTTTCTAAATGTATAGAGGTGTAATTTAATGCCAAAAACAAAGAAAGAATTGCCATTAGCACCATTAGAACGTTTGTTAAGAAAGATAGGGGCGAAAAGGGTTTCAAAAGGAGCTTTGAGAGAATTTTCTTCTGTCGTTGCGGATTATGCCCATGATTTGTCCGCTGAAGCATCCATATTGGCCAAACATGCTGGAAGAAAAACTATTATCGACAAAGATATTAGAATGGCAAGAAGAAGAATGACTTAGTTTTCTTTTCTATTTAAAATAAGCCTAACCTATTTTACTTTTACTTACTATAGAATTTCAGGGGGTGTAAATATGGAAACAGTTGTTGATTTTGTTGGAAAAGTATCGGATATGATTAGGGATTTAATGAATGAAACTAATTCGTGCATAGGCAAGGAAGTTGTTGATACTACTGCTGGCAAGAAAGGTGTGTGCGTTGACAGAATAAGGGATTTTTTTGGGACAAAAATATCTTTTTTGGGAGTGAAATATAGCAAAGAAGAGCAGGAAAAAATAAATAAATTCAATACGGATGTTCTTGTTTTTCAAACAGGGCCAGGAAAAGCTTTTATTCCTTTAGATGATGTAAATGCAGTTGGGGAATCGATTATTTTATTAAAAAATGAGTTAAATGTTCCCGAACTTACTGTGCCCAGCGTAAAAAAGAGTGATATATTCAAAAGATACCACTTAACAATTGAAGCAATCAAGGATGTTCTTCCGGCTTCAATTCCAAAAAATGCTGACAAGGACAGCGGGGGCTGGCTGAAAAAATTAGTTGGAGAATGATATGCTTAGTTTAAACGAAATATTAACAGAATTAGAAAATAAAACCAAGCTTCCTCGGAAACAGCTTCAAGAAAAAATAAAACAGAAGCATGAAGAGCTTTTAGGCCTTGTTTCTTTGGAAGGGGCAGGACATTTAGTGGCGAGGGATCTTGAAGTTAATTTGCTTACTGTTGAAAGGAAACCCATAAAAATTGAAAAGCTTGTTGAAGGCTTGAATGATGTTAGAGTAAGGGGAAGAATAATACAAATATCACCAATCAGGGAGTTTGAAAGAAAAGACAAAACAAAAGGCAGAGTTTGCAATTTTATAATATCAGATGGCTCTAGTGAAATTAGAATACCTTTATGGGATAAGCAAGTTGACATGGTGGTCAGCGGGACTTTATCGCAGGGAGATATAATTGAAGTGAGCAATGGGTCTGTGAAAAAGAATATTTATGGGGGTTTAGAGATAGTATTGCCAAAATATTCACAAATCATAAAGATAAAGAATGACGAATCCATGCCCAAAATAGAAGTAAATGATTCTATGCCTAATCTTTTGAAGAAAATTGAGATAAAAAATGCAGAAGAAGGATTCTATGAGATCCAAGGGAATTTTGTTCAGCTGTTTAATACAAATCCCATTTTACAATTATGCCCTACTTGTAGGTCTTCACTTGAAAAAACTGACAAAGGTTATATATGCAAGGAGCATGGAGAAGTTAAACCAGACAATACTATGATAATTTCTGGGATAGTTGATGATGGAACTTCTAGCATAAGGACTGTATTTTTCAGGGAACAAGCCCAAAAATTTTCTGGGGTAGAGCCTTCTGTTTTGATGAGCCTTTCACAGGATGAATCATCTAAAATGATAAAAGAAAATGTTTTAGGAAAAGAAACTGTTTTAGAAGGTAAAATTAGGAAAAATAAGTTATTTGATACCCTTGAATTCGTTGTTAATAATATTAAAGAACTGAATATCGAAAAGGAAAGCAAAAAACTAATCGACGAAATAGAAAGATATGGTGAATAATATGGTTAAAAAGAACGAAGAAGAAAATTTTGATGATGAAATCAAAGAAAGCAAAACAAAAATAATAGAAAGGGATAAGATCAACCTTGAGGATATACCAGGTGTTGGGCCTAAATTAGCAGAGAAACTTGCTGAATTAGGCTTCACAGACCCTATGGCTATTGCTGTTTCATCACCTGGTGAATTGGCGGGTATTCTTGAGATTGGAAAAGCAACCGCAACCAAAATAATCAACGGGACAAGGCAAATGCTTAAGATGGGCTTTACTTCTGCAGACCAAGTTTGGAAACAGAGGCAAGAGATGATAAAAATAACAACTGGAAGCAAGAGTTTAGACAATCTTCTTGGTGGAGGAATTGAAACTCAGGCAATTACGGAAATGTACGGCCAGTTTGGTTCTGGAAAGAGCCAGTTGGCATTCCAGCTTTCAGTTAATGTCCAGTTGCCAAAAGAAAGAGGGGGTTTAGAGGCTAATTGTTTATTTATTGATACTGAAAATACATTCCGTCCTAACAGAATAATTCAGCTTGCGGAAGGCTTAGGTCTGGATAAGGATAAAGTTTTGAAAAATATATTTGTGGCGAGGGCATATAATTCTGACCATCAAATGTTTTTGCTTGAAAAAGCGGGCGACATGATTGAAGAAAATAACATAAAATTGATTGTTATTGATAGCCTCACTTCTCATTTCCGTTCTGAATATATGGGGAGAGGTGAGTTAGCTCCACGACAGCAGAAGTTGAATAAGCATCTTCATGCCCTTCAAAGATTGGCTGATGCGCATAATCTTGCTGTGTATGTTACCAATCAAGTTCAAGCGAACCCGGCTATACTTTTTGGGGATCCTACCAGTCCGGTTGGTGGCCATATAGTTGCACATCAGACTTCTTACAGGATTTATTTAAGGAAATCTTCCGGAGAGAAAAGGATTGCAAAGATAATGGATTCTCCTGATTTGCCACCGGGGGAATGTGTTTTCAGGGTTTTGACAGAAGGAATCAGGGATTAATTATTCAATATTTTAAGGGAATTTTTTTAGGGTTGATAACACATTTAATTAATTAAAAAAAGGTTATTTGATATGCCGACAAAAGTAATTGTTTTTGATCTTTGGAATACATTAGTTTATGACCCATCAAAAGAAAATCATGAAAAAATAGCAAGGCTTCTTGGTTTTGAAGATAAAAAAGAAATGTGGGGTCATTTGGAAAAATATTTCATGCATAAAAAAACAAGTTTTTATGATTATGTGAAAGAATTGATTAGAAAAAAGAAATTGCCGAAAGAAACATTCAATGAAATAGAAAAACTTTGGGAAGACTGTAAAAAATATGTGGATATTTTTCCAGACACAATCAAAACTCTTGATAAACTTAAAAGAAAATACAAGTTAGCTTTGTTGTCTAATACAGCCGTGGAAGAGGGAAATGAAATAATATCAAGATTTGGGCTCAAGAAGTATTTTGACTATATAGTTTTTTCTTGTGCTGTTGGGTTGTCAAAACCAGACCCTGAAATTTTTCGACTGATTCTAAACCATTTCAAAATCAAGCCGGAAGAAGCAGTAATGATAGGTGACACGCTTGAAATTGATATTCTTCCTGCAAAATTATTAGGCTTTAAAACAATTCTTGTTGATAGCAAGGGAAAATACACTGACTGCAAGGATGAAGAATGGTGTGTTAGTTCACTTAACGAACTTAAGTTATAACGCTAAAATAATTATTTATGAAGGTTTTTTTGATGGTCATTTATCCTGAACTATATTTTGAAATGGAGAAATCCTTAATAGGACATTTGTCCCATAATAGAATATGCCAAAAAAAGGCCCTGACCTAAAAAAATTAAAAAAAATACGTAGAGAATTGATTGAAAACCCAACAGGTTTGTGGACCAGGGAAATCTCTAGAAAAACAGGAATAAGTAAATCCACTGTTAACAGATATCTCAATGAATTCATGAAAGATGAAATAGAAGAAGTTCTAAGAGGGAAAGGAAATTTGATTAGAGTAGTGAGGTTGAAGAGATGAGTGGTAATGGTTTAAATTTTAATCAGGCAAAATATGAAATCATAAACAAAGACACTTTTATACCATATATTAGATTAAATTCAAAAACATCTGTCCCATACCCTATCTTCAGAAATTTTATCAAAAAACAATCTAATGATTTAGTAGCACTTTTAAAAATTACAGACAGAAAATCAAAAAAAAGTATTATTAGGATAAAGAAACTCTCAAAAGAAGGATCAAGTTTGGGGTTTTCCTTTAAAAAAGAAAGGGATTTCAAAGATCCAAAAGTTGAAGTTTTGAATATTTTACCTATTAGAAAAGCTTTAAAAAGAAGACAATTAACAAGAGGAAATGCTATATCAATATTATCCTTTTTACCAACGCATATCTTCACTCGTTCTTTTCCTTATCAAGATTCTATAAAATCAAGTCCAATTTATACCTTTGAGCTAGATGATAAAATTATTACTGGTTGCTATTTGGGAAGAAAAGATATAATTTTTAGAAAAAAATTGAAATCAAATGAAATAACATCCCTTGCGATTGGCCTCTATTTTGCAGAAGGTGGAAAAATTCAATCATCTTTCACTAATTCACATCCTAAGATGATTAATGCTATATTAGATTTCATAGAGGATGTTTCAGATATAAAAAGAGAGAAAGTATTTGCTAGTATATATTGCCATCCAAAATTAAAAGACAAGAAAAAAAATCTAGAAGAATTTTGGAATTCTCAAACTGGTGTATCTAATTTTTCAAATAAACTTCATTTAAGTGAAAATTCAAAGTCACCTTGTGGAACACTTGAATTATATTTCTGCAGTCAAATTTTGAAAGAGTTTATGTGTGGCTTGTTAAAATTTTCATTCGAAAATTCAGGAATATACAATTTTGAAAATATTATTAAAGGGTTATTTTCTGGAGACAGTAGCCCAATTCAACAAACAAAAACCTTTTTGACTCATCATATAACTCTCGATAGAGGTTGCTGGAAAACTCAGTATGATTTTATAGAGAAATTTGTTTCTAAATTCAATGTAAAAATTAAATTAGTTCCTTCAAATCCAAAAAATATCAAAAATCAAGTAAAAGCCGTTATATATAGTAATTGGCTTGATAATATGAGATTATTGTTTTCAGATGTTTATGAGTTTAATTTATTCAATAGAGAGAAGTTTGCCAGGAAATTTCTTTCACTGAGAAAAACAAAATTGTTTCTAGAACTTGAAAGTGGATCTATTGTTAGGGGGAGAGATATCATTCATGAAATGAGACCGGTAATCAGATTAAGGGAATTGGGATTAGTGAATTTAATTCGAAGAAGTCCAAAACCAAATAGAAGTTATGAGGTCTATTTTACAGAAGAGGGTTTAATTCTAAAGAAGAAACTTCAGAAATTTGTCGGTGAGATTTATCCTCAGATACAGAAAGATATAAACAATTTCTATAGATTATTGGGAAAATTTGAATTATTTGGAAGGGATAATAAAGATGAAAGTATATTGTGATTTCCATATCCATAGTAAGTATTCCAGAGCGACTAGTCCACAGATGGATATTAAAAACCTTTCAAAATATGGAAAGTTAAAAGGATTAAATCTTATAGGCACTGGAGACATGACACATCCCATTTGGTTAAAAGAACTTAAAGAAACACTAGAGCCTATGGAAAATACAGGATTATTTACTTACAATGGCATGTATTTCATGCTTACTGGTGAAATATCTACAATATATGAACAGGGTGGAAAAATAAGAAAGATTCACCATAATTTACATGTACCTAGTTTCGAGATAGCAGAGCAGATTAATGAATCTCTCTCCAAGCACGGAAATTTAACGATTGATGGTAGACCAACGTTCAGTGGCTTAACTTCGCCAGAGGTTGTGGAGATAGTTACTAATATCAGTAGGGACTGTATGATAACACCTGCCCATATTTGGACAAGTTGGTTTTCTATTTTTGGGTCAAAATCAGGGTTTGATAGTATAGAAGAATGTTATCAAGATCAAACAAAACACATCTTTTCGTTGGAAACAGGTTTAAGCTCAGATACATTAATGAATTTTAGAATAAGTAAATTGGATAAATATACTCTTCTTAGTAACTCAGATTGCCATTCACCATTCCCAAATAGAATAGGAAGGGAATGCAACGTATTCAATCTTAATAAGTTGACATACTGGAATATAATTGATGCCATTAAGAGAAAAGATTCTTCTAAATTCCTCTTTACAGTTGAATTTTTCCCAGAGGAAGGAAAATACCATTATACAGGTCATAGAAAATGTGGAGTTGTAATGCATCCAAAGGAAGCTATAAGGAGAAATAATATATGTCCGGTTTGTAGAAAAAAAATGACAGTTGGAGTTTTACAGAGAGTAGAAGAGTTGGCTGATAGACCTGAAGGTTTTATTCCAAAAAAATCTATATCATTTAAATATTCTGTTCCCTTGATGGAAATCATTGCTGAAAATCTTGAAATTAAACAGATTTGGTCGAAGAATGTTTGGAGAGAATATTACAATCTTATAGGTAATTTTGGCAATGAGTTTAATATTATGTTTGATGTTCCTGAGGAGGAATTGAGAAGAAAAATAAGTGAAAAATTAGTAAATTTTATTCTTAAAATTAGGAATAAAGACATGAAATGGAATCCAGGATTTGATGGGCAATATGGAAGTATTATATTTGACAAAGAAATTGTGAGTTTACAAGAAAAACAAAGCGCAAAAAGAATAAAAAATTCAGGCCAGAAAAAATTATTAGACTTTGGGGGTTCATAGTCTAATGGCCAGGACGCTGCCCTCACACGGCAGAGAAAGGAGTTCAACTCTCCTTGGACCCATATTTTAGAAATAAAAATTAACTTCCTCTATCTTT
>CAYZVE010000024.1:10238-12649 GCA_964481805.1 uncultured archaeon
TTCCTCTATCTTTGTAAAAAATGGTCGTTTCTTGACTTACAGTGTAGTCATATAATATTTCAACTTTAATTTGTGAAGCAACATCCGAATTACTTCCAACTTTTACATCGCAATAAGTTTCAAATTCTTTTTCCCATAATAAGATACCTTCACTTTCCCCAGTATCGTCGCAAGTAAGACCTTCTACACTTAAGAATTTAATCCTTCCATTCCCACCAACTCTGCCATTTCCATCGTTTCTTAATTTAAGCTTTACAGTTGGAGTATCAAAAACTTCTTCAGCAACCAAATCTATGGTTATAGGCCCTTTAGATGTGGTTTGTACATTCAAGCCTTTGGAACTTAATGCTTGATCTGCGGTTTGTTGATCGCTGCTTTCCAAAAGATTATAATACTCTTCAGAGCTCATCCAAGAAAATTGACCAATAAAAACTGTTCCATACCCAAAAGTGAATGTAGCCTCGACTGGATATTGTTGAACATCGAGTTCATAACCTGATGTTTCTGGTGACTTTAAATGCCATCTTATTGTCTTTTTTTGTCCGGATTTTAATTTATTGACATCTTCAATTTTTACTCTTTCATTCTCATTTATCCAGGTACTGCTTAACCCAGACAATTTAATCGTGGGGGCACTCTTTAAATCTGCGCCACCATCATTTGAGAAAACAGCCATTAAATCTAAATTTTTACCACTAATTACTGGATTTTCTTGAGTTCCAAATCCTATTGGCCCAAATTGAGAAATTGAAATTGATGGGGCTCCTCCCCCACTATTTCCATCATTAGTACATCCAGAAATAAAAACAATACCCAACAGCAGAAAAATCATTAGCAATTTTTTCATATTAATTCTAACCCTGTTTTTTTATTTGCCTTTATATCTATTTTAACTTTTTCTTTTAAATCTTTTTGTTGTTTCAAAACTCGCCGCACAAATTATCAAAGACTCAATTAAAGTGAAAATTAAAAATACGATTGCAGAATCAATCCAAAATTCTTTTGGATACAATTCAATTAATATGTTTTGACTATCAAAAACCCATGATTCTTGGGCAAAAAAGATTTTGTGTATTGAAATAAATATGCTATTGAAATTCAAATAAACCATTACAAACAAGAATACAGCCGCTATAAGGATGATTAATGACCCAGAAAATATGCATTTGATTATACTGTATCTGTTTTTAGCGGATAAAATGCTGAAAAGTATTAGGTATATTAATAGGATAAATGCTACTCCCCGAACCAAAAAAATTGTGTTATAAAGTGTTTTAACATCATTTAAGTAGTTAATTTCTTTTTCAGTAAATAGGTCAGTTCCATCTAAAGTGGATACATCAGTTATGCCTTTGACATATGCCAGCACACTTCTGCTCAAAATACTTCTCTCTCTGGTTGTTAGTTCTTCAGTGCTTGGAAAGTCCTCTTTGGAATATTCCCATTCTATGTATCTAGGACTAACAAGAAGAAGAAAGTTAGTTGAAAATAAGATAATGGGAATCAGAAAAATAACAAGCGTTTTCGAAACTGTTGCTATTAAATTTCTTAATTTCATATTTAGTTTATATTTTTTCCAGATAATATTTGTTTATGTTCTTGGCAGATTTTTTTCATAAATATTTTGTTGAGCCTATCCAATTGGGATATGGTTACAATATAATTAATACATTAGTTTATAGCTTGTTTTTCATTTTTTTCACTTACCTGATTTTTGAATTTTTGAAGAGGTTGAAGATTGAAATTGATAAAAGGCTAGTTTTGTCAATAACACCTTGGATTATTTTTGGGGTATTGCTAAGAATTTTGGAAGATATGGGATTGCTGACTAGCTATCTTTTTGTGACGCCGAACATATGGTTGTTGTTTGCCTTTGTGATAATCTCACTTTTATTTTTATCAAAATTTTTTGAAAAGAAATCAGGAATACCTTATTTCAAAATCATGTTCATTTCCGGAATAATTGTTATTGGTCCCGCCTTAGGAATGTTGAGTGTAAAGAATTTTTTCGGTTTGATGTATTCATTGCTTTGGTTTGCCCCTTGGCTGATAATTTTTTCCTTGATAAAATGGTCAGCCGAAAATAAAATTGTAAGCTTACTTCATCTTTTTGATGCAACTGCCACTTTTGTTTCCCTTCAATACTTTGGCTATTTTGAACAGCATATATTGCCAAGAACTATAATTGAATTAACAAAAGCACCATTTTCTTTTGTTGCTGTTAAGCTGGTTGTTGTTGTAATTATTCTTAAAATTTTGGACAAGCATTCTGCAGACAGGGGATTTAACAAATACCTGAAGCTTATTATAGGCGTTCTTGGATTTGCTACAGGGTTGAGGGATTTGTTGAGGCTGATTTTGCTGGTATAGAAAAATCTATTTTTAATACAGGAATAAAAATTTTACTCACT